>NZ_RZPI01000232.1:0-7548 GCF_003998715.1 Mesorhizobium sp. M7A.F.Ca.CA.002.15.2.1 | reverse complement strand
GGACGGCACATGGCGGCCGCCGGTGACCGACGGATCGGGCCAGGATCGGCGCGTCTTGAAGGCAGCTTTCGATCTTTTGAAAAGTGTCGGCTACCACGTGCAGAATGGAACGATGCTTGATCCCGAAGGCAAACCCTTCGGCTTCGAGATCCTGACCGCTTCGCAGGACGAGGAGCGCCTTGCCGGCATCTATCAGCGCACGCTGGAGAAGATCGGCATCAATCTCACCATTCGCAGCCTCGACGGCGATCAGATACAGTCGCGCAAGCAGCGCTTCGATTTCGAGGTCTTGGTCGGATCGAGCGGCTTCAACAATTCGTTGTCACCCGGCATCGAGCAGAGCGGGCGCTGGAGTTCGACTGCCGCCCGGACGGAAGGCTCGTTCAATCTCGCCGGCGTCGCCGACCCGGCTGTGGACGCGGCAATCGAGGCGATGCTGCGCGCCCGTTCCAAGGAGGATTATGTTGCCGCCGTTCGCGTTCTCGACCGGCTGCTGATCTCCGGCAACTACATGGTGCCGATGCAGTACAACACGCAGCAATGGATCGCCTACTGGAACTACCTGGAACATCCGCAAAAGACGCCCATATTCGGATATCAACTGCCAACATGGTGGCGCAAACCCAACTGAGGGATCAGGAGATCGAGATGAGCGAATTGAACGCCATCACCGTCGATGTGGTGTCCGATGTCGTCTGCCCCTGGTGCTTCATCGGCCAGAAGCGGCTCGACAGGGCAATCGCCGCCGTCGGCGATGTCGACGTGCATGTCCGCTGGCGGCCGTTCCAGCTCGATCCGACCATTCCGCCTGAAGGCAAGGACCGGCGCGAATACATGCTGGCAAAATTCGGCAGCGACGAGCGTATCCGCGAGATTCACGACCGCATCGAGCCGCTGGGCGAAGCGGAAGACATTTCCTTTGCCTTCGACGCCATCAAAGTGGCGCCGAATACGCTGGATGCGCACCGGCTGATCCGCTGGGCAGGGGCCGCCGGCGAAGCCATTCAGAACAGGCTTGTACGGCGGCTGTTCCAGCTGAATTTCGAGGAAGGCGCTGACATCGGCGACCATGCCGTGCTGGTCGAAGCCGCGCGCGAGGCTGGCATGGATGCGTCCGTGGTCGCCTCGCTTTTGCCGACCGAGGCCGATGTCGAGGCGGTGCGCACCGAGATCGCCACCGCGTCGCGCATGGGCATTTCTGGTGTGCCGTGCTTCCTGCTCGAGGACAAATACGCCGTCATGGGCGCGCAGGATGCCGATACGCTGGCCGATGCCATTCGCCAGGTGGCGGCCGCCAAGGCGCGCGGCGAACTGGACAAGGCCGGCTGAGGCCGGCCGGCCTCTCCTCTCCGCGACAGCGGCAGACGTTACTTCGCCGTCGCCTTGGCCTTGCTGATGAAAAATCCATGGCCGTTCGTGGCCGTGCAGGTCAGTCCCTTGGTTGACGACTGGCACGAGAACGGCCCGGCGCTCCAGCTGTTGCCGTAGCCAAGCTTATCGACATCGCTGCAGCAGCCCTGCTCGCCTGGGTTCTTGATCAGCGTTGCTGGCCCCTTCGGACCCAGGATAATCGTAAGGTAGCTCGGCTCGACGCGCGAGCAGCTCAGTTCCGGGCCGCCATCCCTCGGCTCATAGGTGCCGGTGCCGCCTTTGGGCGTGTAGATGCAGCCGATGTTGCCGGACGGCGTGTTGAACTCGATCTGGCCCTCGGCGCTGGCCGGAATGCTTTGCTCGCCGGCATGCGCCAAAGGTACAAAGGCAAAGAGGGACAGGATTGCGGCCGCGCGTGCAAGCATTGGGAGCTTCCTTGTTGAAGAACCGGACATGCATGAGTGTCGCCGATGCCGGGCAAGGTTCAATCCCAGGCGGATGAATTGTCAAACGCAGTCCCTCAGCCGATCCGACAAGACGGAACGCGCCGCTCGATCGATTCTCTCGTCAATTCCTGCCCCCGGCAGGGACGACCCCGGCAATCCTGGCGAGTCACGAGCCGCAGATTTTCGAGCTCTTTGAGCCGTCCACAGTGAGAAAACCGGTCGCTCGATACGATTTCGAGTTCACGAAACCGTGTGAAAGCCTTCCCTAGGGGAAGCCGTGCCAACGCCACGCCCTCGATATATCAAGCCCATGAAATTAAAAGCAATATCCGGATTTTTGTCGACTGTTGTCGCTATATTTCAGCATGTAATCTGTTGCCTCACGGCAACGGCTGCCGGGGCAATCCGGTCGGCCCGGTTTTAAATTAATGGAAAATGATCAATTGGTGTTACCATCCGTAACAAAAGAAAAAAGGTTTGGGCGGGATAGTGATTCGGGTCGGTAGACCATCGCAAGAGTCAGTACCGGAAAAAACACCTCGCGATGCCGCAGGGCGATCGCTTCTGACGCCGGTGTCGTCGATGCGCAGCTTCTGGGGCCTGATGCGGGCCTACTGGGTTTCCGACCGCTGGAAGGAAGCCTGGACGCTGACGCTGGTGATCGCGCTGCTCACGGCGTTGTCCAGCAAGGCCGGTGTCTGGTTCGCCGAAGCCTCGGGCGAACTGGTCAATTCCATCGCCTTCTTCCATGACGCCGCCAACACCACGCCGCTTCGCTCGCTTTTGGTCAATGCCGGCGTCCTCGTGCTGCTGGTCGTACTCAAGGACGCTGGCTTCACCGGCATCCGCAACCTTGTCTCGGCGACGTTGCACCGCAAATGGCGCGGTTGGCTGGACAGCCGCTTCAATGAAGCGCTGCTGGACGGCAATCATACGCATTTCCATGCCCAGCACGCGTCGACCGGCAGCGGCGCACCGGCCCCCGACAATATCGACCAGCGCGTCCAGGAATCCATCAAGGACATGACCGGTGGCGCCATCGGGCTCGCCATGGGCGTGCTTGGCGTTGCCACATCGCTCTATTTCGTCGGCCAGAAGCTGCTCGAAAACTCCGTCGAGGTGAAGGGGCTGGAATTCCTCGGCAGCTATGGCAGCGCCATCCTCGCCTTCCTGGCCGTCGCCACCTACGTGCCGCTGAACACTTGGATCGCGGTCAAGCTCGGCGGCCTGCTCGAGCGCCTCAATGTCAGGATGCAGCAGGCCGAGGGCAGCTATCGCGGCGAGCTGACGACATTCCTGCGCCGCTCCTTCCATGTCGCGGCGTCTCAGGGCGAAGGCGTGCAAAGGACCATGCATGGCCGGCTTTATGTCGACATCGACGGCACCTGGACGCGGCTGAACATCGTCAACACCGTCTACATGTCGTTCGAGCTGATCTACAATTTCATCGGTGCCCGCATTGTCGCCTACGGACCGGGCCTGGTGCCGTTCATCCACAACGGTCTCGACCTCAAGGGCTACATAACCGGCTCCGAGCTGGTCAATTCGCTGATCGGCCAGTGTTCCTGGTTCATCCACGTCATGCCCGCCATCGCCACGTTGCGCGCCAACAGCCAGCGTGTCACCGAGCTGGCCAATGCGATCGAGAATGTCCAGCATCCGCAGGAATTCTACAGCCAGACCGGCCGCTCCGACTTCCACTATGCCAGCCAGAACCCGGTTTTCGGCCTGACCATCCAGAAGCTCGAACTGGCGCATCAGGGCGAGGACGCGACGCCCTTTCTCAGCGCCGCCAATCTGCGCTTCCGGCGCGGCGAATGGACTTTCCTGAAAGGCGAGTCCGGTTGCGGCAAGACCTCGCTGATCAAGGCGATCAACGGCCTGTGGCCCTATGGCCGCGGCACCATCGTCTTCCCAGAGGGCGTCAAGAGTTTCTATGCCGCCCAGGAGGTCAAGCTGCAGCCTGTGTCGCTGAAGCAACTGGTCTGCCTGCCCGGCTCCGAGCACGACCATGGCGATGCGCAGGTGGCGTCGGCGCTGCACAAGGCGGGGCTCGGCGACTTTATCGAGCACATGGCCGACGAAAGCCGCGAAGGCAAAAGCTGGGACCAGGTTCTGTCGGGCGGCCAGAAACAGAAGCTGGTGGTGGCCCGCATCGTGCTGCAGCAGCCGGGATTGCTGTTCCTCGACGAGGCGACCGGCGCGCTCGACCCCGATGGCAAGGTCGCCTTCCACCAGGCCATCAAGGACAACTGCCCCGATGTCACGGTGATCTCCGTCATGCACGAGGCGGTGGCGCCGAGATCGATGACGGGCAGCGAATTCTATCACAGCATCGTCGCGATCGCCGACGGCGTCGCCACCAAGAAGCCGCTGGTTCCGACCCTGCCCGCCGAACTCACCACCATTCTGGTGCAGCCAAGGCCGGTCCCAAGGCCGGTCGAAGACAAGTGGCTGCGCTTCTCGCGCCGGCTGAAGCAGAAATAACGGTTATTCCACCCCGGTCTGCCTGGTCGAACGGCGGCCGGTGATCACAGTCTCGCGATCTTGCCCGCTCGTCGGCATTTTCCCTCCTCACCGCGATTGACACGGCGAGGCGCGCTCCTATGTTGCGCCCGCTTGCAGACAATCAAACGCGAACCCGCAAGCGGAAAGGTCACCGCGCCATGCCTGGCGACAGTCACAGTCGAACGCAACAGCCGTCCGCCCTGACGTGACCTCACATGGTTCATGTCCTGCCGGACGGCAAGGAGTGAGCCATGAACGAATTTACCACGGTGGCAAGCGACGAGGCCGTCGCGATTGCCCGTATCCTAGCCAACGATCACGTCGCCGACATTGTCGAGGCCCTGAACAGGGAGCCTCGAGAGACCGCGACGGAACTGCTCTGTGAAGTGACGTTCGAACGTCTGGTCGAGATCTTCGATCAGCCGGAACTCGACGGCGCGTCGGAACGCATGGAGGCGCTGCCGCGCGCCAAGGCGGGCAAGCTGCTCACCGCCATGTCGGTCGACCGGGCAGCCGACATCCTGCGCGAGCTGGAAGAGCCGGCGCGTTCCGAGCTGCTTGGCGGACTTGCGCCGCCGCTGCGCGCAACGCTGCTCTCCATCCTCGGCTATCCCGAAGGCAGTGCCGCATCGATCATGACGACGGAGTTCGTCAGCGTGCCCTCGGACTGGAGCGTCGGGCAAACGCTCGACTACATCCGCAAGGTGGAGCGGACGCGCGAGACCGTCTATGCGATCTATATCGTCGATCCGCAAACGCACCTGCTTGTGCGCTCGACGGGCCTGCGCCGGCTGATCACCGGTGAGCCGGACGATTCGATCATGACGGTGGCGCCGGATCATCTTCCGATGACGGTCGGCCCGCTGACCGATCGCGAAACGCTGGCGCAGACGATCTCCAAATACGATCTGCTCGCCGTTCCGGTCGTCGACCATGGCAAGATCCTCGGCATCGTCACCATCGACGACATCATCGACACGATGATCGCGGAGACGACCGAGGACGTGCACCGTTTCGGCGGCATGGAGGCGCTGGACGAGCCGTACATGAAGATGAGCTTCCTCGCCATGATCAGGAAACGCGGCGGCTGGCTGTGCGCGCTGTTCATCTCGGAGATGCTGACGGCCAACGCCATGCAGAGCTATGAGGGCGAGCTGGAGAAGGCGATCGTGCTGACGCTGTTCATCCCGCTGATCATGAGCTCCGGCGGCAATTCCGGCTCGCAGGCGACCTCGCTGGTCATCCGCGCGCTGGCCTTGCGCGAGATCGGCCTTGGCGACTGGTGGCGGGTGGCGCTGCGCGAGCTGCCCACCGGCCTGGTGCTGGGCGCCATGCTCGGTGTGGTCGGCGTCTGCCGCATCGCGCTCTGGCAGTATATGGGCTTCTACGACTATGGCCCGCACTGGCCGCTGATCGCCACCACGGTGGGTGCTGCACTGGTCGGCATCGTCACCTTCGGTTCGCTGTCGGGGTCGATGCTGCCGTTCGCCTTGAAGCGCATCGGCTTCGACCCGGCCAGCGCATCGGCGCCGTTCGTTGCCACGCTGGTCGATGTCACCGGGCTGGTGATCTATTTCTCGGTGGCGCTGGTGATCCTGCGCGGCACGCTTCTGTAGCAACCATCTCCGCCGTGGCATGACCTTGCCGCGGCGGAGTTCCTCAACCAGGATTTGCCGTCAATCGACCCGCTCGCCGTCCTTCACGCGATAGGTCGGCTTGTACATGGTGACCAGTTCTTCCGCCGCTGTCGGATGCACGGCCATCGTACGGTCGAAATCGTCCTTGGTCAGGCCGGCCTTCAGCGGGATGCCGAGAAGCTGCGCCATCTCGCCGGCGTCCGGCCCCAATATGTGGGCGCCAAGCACTTTCTTCGACGCGCCATCGACCACCAGCTTTATCAGCATCTTCTCGTCGCGCCCGGACAGGGTGTGCCGCATCGGCCGGAATGTGGCGCGGTAGATCTCGATGTCGGAAAAGCGTTTGACGGCGTCGTCCTCCGACAGGCCGACAGTGCCGATCTCGGGCTGTGAAAAGACGGCGGTCGCGATCGTCTCGTGATCGGGAGCGGTCGGATTTCCCTTGAAGGCGGTTTCGATGAAGCACATCGCCTCATGGATCGCCACCGGCGTCAACTGCACGCGGTTGGTGACGTCGCCGATTGCCCAGATGTTGTCGACATTGGTGCGGGAATATTGGTCGACGGCGATGGCGCCGGTCTTGGTCATCTCCAGTCCGATGCCTTCCAGGCCCATATTCTCGGTGTTGGGAATGCGGCCGATGGCCAGCATCACCTGGTCGACGGTCAGCACCTCGCCGCCGCTGACCAGCGCGTCGAGCCGGCCGTCCGGCCGCTTGCGGATCCATTCGGACACGGAATGGCAAAGGATCCTTATCCCCTTCTTTTCCATGGTTTCGTGCAGCATGCGCCGCAGGTCCATGTCGAACCGGCTGAGGATCTCCTTGCCGCGATAGACCAGCGTCGTGTCGACGCCGAGACCGTGAAAAATGTTGGCGAACTCGACGGCGATGTAACCGCCGCCCTCGATCATGATCGCCCTGGGCAACTCCTTGAGGTCGAAAGCTTCGTTGGAAAAGATGCAATGTTCGTGGCCGGGCAGCGCCGGATGCGCCGCCGGGCGGCCGCCGGTGGCAATCAGGATCTGGTCTGCTGTGACGGTGCGATCCTCACCCAGGAGATGCACGACATGCGGATCGACGATCATGGCGCGCGAGTGGAAGGTCTCGCCGCCGGCGCCCTCGACGTTCCTGACGTAGATCGCCTCCAGCCGGCTGATCTCGCGATCCTTGTTGGCGACCAGCGTCTGCCAGTCGAAACTGGCTTCCGGCACCGTCCAGCCATAGCCGGCGGCGTCGGCGAAGTGCTCGGGAAATTGCGAGGCATAGACGTAGAGCTTTTTCGGCACGCAGCCGCGGATGACGCAGGTGCCGCCATAGCGGTATTCCTCGGCGATGCCGACACGCTTGCCGAGTGCCGCGGCGACGCGGGCCGCCCTCACCCCGCCCGAGCCGCCGCCGATGACGAAAAGATCGTAGTCGTAACCGGCCATGACGCGGCTCCCAGGCTTCAGAAATGTGTCAGACAGGTAGGCCGCAAAACGGCAAAAGAAAAGCCCGGACAGGCCGGGCTTTCGCAGTAGGCCGCAAGGCCATTTGAAAATGCGCGTCAGTTGTTGTCCGCGGGGGCCGCACCATCGGCGGGCGC
>NZ_RZPI01000231.1:0-7552 GCF_003998715.1 Mesorhizobium sp. M7A.F.Ca.CA.002.15.2.1 | reverse complement strand
GGTCGCAAACAGCATGATAAATTGGCCGATGCCGGGAGCAATGACCGGTATCGCCATGAACACCATGAAGATCAGCGACATCACCTCGGCCATGCGCCGGCCGTCGAACGTATCGCGCACGATCGAGACCGCGATGACACGAGTGGCGGCTGCACCGATGCCTTGCACGGCCCGGCACAGCAGAAGTGTTTCAAAGCTTGGTGCAACGGCGGCGGCCGCAGCCGCGGCGACATAAATCACCAGCCCGGCGACCAGTGGTGCGCGACGTCCGAAGCGATCCGAGATCGGCCCGAAGAACAGCTGCCCGCCACCGAAGCCCAGAATGTAGGCCGTTATGACGTACTGCCGGTGGTTTTCATTTTCGACGCCGAGCGAGGCGCCGATCTGCTGCAGAGCCGGCAGCATGATATCGATGGCCAGCGAGTTCAGCGCCATCAGTGCCGCGCACAGAGCGATGAACTCCCAGCGCGGAATGGGCAGTTTGCTTGCCGATTGCGGCGCTGGTTTTGGCTGGTCCACGGCAAGTCCGATCTTTCAAACGAAAATGCGCCGGCGGGCCGGCGCATTGGCTCGTCCTGGTCCTGGGGTCAGGACATGAAAATTGCCGAGGTGAGGTTGCCCCGGTGCCTGGTGCTCGATGCCCGAAAATCAACGTCGATTTCGGGCATGCACAAAACAGAAATCAGGCGGCGCCTTTGACGCTGACGCCCTTCTCGACGAGGAACGTCTGCAGCTCGCCCGCCTGGAACATCTCGCGCACGATGTCGCAACCGCCGACGAATTCTCCCTTGACGTAGAGCTGAGGGATCGTCGGCCAGTTGGAGTATTCCTTGATGCCCTGGCGCAGTTCAGCCGAGTCCAGGACGTTCACGCCTTTGTAGTCGGCGCCGATATAGTCGAGGATCTGGACGACCTGGCCGGAAAATCCGCATTGCGGGAAACCAGGTGTGCCCTTCATGAAAAGGACGACGTCGTTGCCCTTCACTTCATTGTCAATGTAGTCGTTGATGCTGCTCATGGAATATCCTTTCCCGCCTGTGGGAGTCAGGCTCGAAACATACCCTTCAAATAAACCCAACGATTGCTCGAAACAAGACGTTAGCCGCGCCGTGGCTGAAATGGCGCAAAGGATGAGCCGTGTTGGGCCAAGCGCTAAGGGTCAGTCGGGAACGCTGGTCTGCAGCGCCAATGCGTGCAACACGCCGCCCATATTGCCCTTCAGCGCGTCATAGACCATCTGGTGCTGCTGGACGCGGCTCTTGCCGCGAAAGCTCTCGGCCACCACCTCGGCCGCATAGTGGTCGCCGTCGCCGGCGAGATCGCGAATCGTCACCTTGGCGTCCGGAATGCCGTCCTTGATCAGTTTTTCGATGTCGTGGGCATCCATTGCCATGGCAAAATCCTGTTTCGAGCGGCCGGTAGCCGGCCATAAGATGAGAGTCGGGTGAGCCTAAAGCCTTTCCGGTCCGGATTGAAGCCGTTCTGTCCCGCCAACGGCCACACGGCTTCAGAGAAAGACTAGGCCGGTGGGCTTGCTTCATCCTCGGCAACGTCCTCGCGTGTCGAGAAAGCGCGGCCAAGGCTGAAGGCAAGCACATAGAGCGGCGCGTTGAGCAGCAGGCTGACAATGGGGAGATAGCTCGTCATTTGCCAAGCCGGCGAGAAGAACCCTTGGCCATGGCCGTCGCAGATGAGCGACGAGCCGTACTCCCACAACGCGCCCACGACCACCGTGCCGGCGAAAAGCTTGACGCAGGTGACGATGTGCCTTGCCCGTGCCGGATCCGGGAAAAGGCGGCCCCAGAGCACCAGGCAGATGATCGGGACCGCGTAGAGGAGGTTCTGCAGCGCCAGCATCGGGACGGCGCCGTTCGCCGCGGCAAGGAACTCCGCACGTGTTTCCAGCCGCATACAAACCTCGCTCGAGGTTGTCGACAGCAGGAAAAAGACGAACGGTCCCAGGAACCAGAAGAAGAACAGCGACGGCCAGAAAACGACTGCAAGCAGCGCCCGGGCAGCCAGTGTGGTCAACTAGCCTGATCCATGAAGCGCGGGAACCAGCCTTCGTGAGCCGAGGAGAGTTCGCTGACCGGGATTGCCCTGGCGTCGCCAAGCTTCAGCGCGCTGCCGCCTGTGGAGCCGATCCACGGCGCGAAGATGCCAAGCTCGCCCTGCTGCTTGCGAATGGCGTCCCATTCGTCACCATGCGGGTCGATCGACAGCGTCAGCAGATAACGGCCCTGATCCTCGCCGAACCAGACCGGGATCGGGTCGGTGCCGACAAGGCCGGGAACGGTGGCGCCGATGCCGGACGCCATCACCATTTCGGCTAAAGCCACCGCGATACCGCCATCGGAAACGTCATGCGCCGCCGTGACGATGCCGGAGGCGATGAGCGCGCGCACATGGTCGCCGACGCGCTTTTCATGCTCGAGGTCGACCGGCGGCGGCGGTCCATCCGTGCGGCCGTGTATGTCCCTGAAATAGACCGATTGCCCGAGATGCGTTCCCCAGGACGCCGGCGCGCCGACCAGCAGGATCATTTGGCCCTCGGCCGCAAAGCCGGCCCGCACCATCTTCGACCAATCGGCGATCAGGCCGACGCCGCCGATGGTCGGGGTGGGCAGGATGCCCTGGCCGTTGGTCTCGTTGTAGAGCGAGACATTGCCGGAGACGATCGGGAATTCGAGCGCACGACAGGCGTCGCCGATGCCCTTCACGGCACCGACCAGCTGGCCCATGATCTCGGGCCGTTCCGGGTTGCCGAAATTGAGGTTGTCGGTTGCGGCCAGCGGCAGAGCGCCGGTGGCGGTCAAGTTGCGCCAGCATTCGGCCACCGCCTGCTTGCCGCCCTCGTAAGGGTCGGCCTCGCAATAGCGCGGCGTCACGTCGGACGAGAAGGCGAGCGCCTTGGTCGCATGGCCTTCGACCCGCACCACGCCGGCATCGCCGCCTGGAAGCTGCAGCGAATTGCCCTGGATCAGCGTGTCATACTGCTCCCACACCCAGCGGCGCGAAGACAGGTCGGGACCGCCGAGCAGCTTCAGGAGCGCGTCTGCAACATCGGCTTGCGGAACATCATTGGCGGCCAGCGGCGCCGGCTTCTTCGGTTCGATCCACGGCCGGTCATATTCCGGAGCCTTGTCGCCAAGATCCTTGATCGGCAGGTTGGCAACCTCGTCGCCCTGGTGCAGCACGCGGAAGCGCAGATCGTCGGTGGTCTTGCCGACGATGGCGAAGTCGAGCCCCCATTTGTGGAAGATCGCCTCGGCTTCCTTTTCCTTTTCCGGACGCAGCACCATCAGCATGCGCTCCTGGCTTTCCGAAAGCATCATTTCGTAGGCGCTCATGCGCTCTTCGCGCACCGGCACCTTGTCGAGATCGAGCTCGATGCCGAGGTCGCCCTTGGCGCCCATTTCGACCGCCGAGCAGGTGAGGCCGGCCGCACCCATGTCCTGGATGGCGATGACGGCGCCCGAGGCCATCAGTTCGAGGCTGGCTTCCAGCAGGCACTTTTCGGTGAAGGGATCGCCGACCTGCACTGTCGGACGCTTCTCATCGATCTTGTCGTCGAATTCGGCCGAAGCCATGGTGGCGCCGCCGACGCCGTCGCGGCCGGTCTTGGCGCCGAGATAGACGACCGGCAGGCCGACTCCCTTGGCTTCGGACAGGAAGATCGCATCGGTCTTGGCAAGGCCCGCTGCAAAGGCGTTGACCAGGATGTTGCCATTGTAGCGGGCATCGAAATTGACCTCGCCGCCGACCGTCGGCACGCCGAACGCGTTGCCATAGCCGCCGACGCCGGAAACCACGCCTGAAACGAGGTGCCTGGTCTTGGGATGGTCGGGCGCACCAAAACGCAGCGCATTCATCGCCGCGATCGGCCGCGCGCCCATGGTGAAGACGTCGCGCAATATGCCGCCGACGCCGGTCGCCGCACCCTGGTAGGGCTCGATGTAGGATGGGTGGTTGTGACTCTCCATCTTGAAGACGACGCAGTCGCCATCGCCGATGTCGACCACGCCAGCATTCTCGCCCGGCCCCTGGATGACCTGAGGTCCGGTGGTCGGCAGCGTGCGCAGCCATTTCTTCGAGGATTTGTAGGAGCAGTGCTCATTCCACATCGCCGAGAAGATGCCGAGTTCGGTGAAGCTCGGCTCGCGCCCGACGAGGTCGAGAATGCGCTGGTACTCGTCGGGCTTGAGCCCGTGTGAGGCAATGAGCTCGGGGGTGATCGGCACGGAATTGGAAATGGTCATGGGCGGCGATTTTTATCCGGGACGTTGGGATTTTGAGTCCCGTCTTATCGCAAGCCTTGCGGCCGATACACCCATGGATTGACGAAAAACGACGGAAAACCGGACAAAGCCACGCAGTGTCAGGAGAAGCTGTCGTAGCCGGCGCGGCCTTCATCGAGAAGTCGCCGGATCACCGCAACGCCTTCAGCGATATCCCCGCGCTGTCTCGGCTGCGAAACGCCGAAGCGGACGCCATGGAAAACCTGCTCGGAACGGCCGGCCTTGAATTCGTCCTCGTCGTCGATCAGCACGCCGTGCTCCAGGCAAGCGTTCTTGAAGGTGCCGGAAAGCCAGGGGTCGGGCAGGGTCAGCCAGACAAAGGGCACCCTGTCATGCGACTTGAAGGCGAAGCCGGCCAAAGTCTCGCGTACGATGGCGATGCGGGCGCTGATTTCGGCGATGCTGCGCTTTCGTATCTCATCCGCCTGACCGGACAGCACCAGCCTTGTATTCACCTCCGCCAGCAGGAAGGGCATGCCGCCGGTCATCATCTTGTGGGCGACGCGGATGCGGTGGCGGTAGGCGGGCGGGCAGGAAAGCCAGCCGCCGCGCACACCGGCTGCGACCGACTTCGACAGGCCGCCCGCGACAATGGTCCTCTCAGGAGCATATTCGGCCAGCAACGGCGTCGGATCATCGGTCAGATTGCCATAGAGGTCGTCCTCGATGAGGACGACATTGTATTCGCGTGCGACATGGGCGATCGCTTCGCGGCGCGCCGCCGACAAGGTGGCCAGCGTCGGATTCTGCGCCGTCGGCATCAGGAAGATCATCTTGGGATGCTTTTGCGCGCAGACGCGCTCGAAATCCTGCGGATCGATGCCTTCATCGTCCGATGCCACCAACGCGGTGCGCCTGCCGATCAAGCCGGCACTGCGGGAAACCTGCGAGTAGGTGAGGTGCTCGAAGGCAACATAGTCGCCAGGCATGGTGAGCGCCGCGATCGCCGCCATCACCGCCGCATGGGTGCCGAGCGTGGGAACGATGGTGTCGGCATCCGGGCGAAAGGAATTGCGCGCCAACCAGCGGGCGCCGGCTTCGTACCATCGTTCGGGGAAATCCCTGGTGTAGCTCGAAATCTCATGCGGATGGTCTTGCGCCGTGCGCGACAGGACACCGGCGACAATGTCGCCCTGGCCGATATCAGGTGCTGCGGTGCTGTCGAAACGCAGCTTGCCTTTAGGCGCATCGATATAGCGCGTGCCTTCGCCGCCGACGTCCGGAGCCGGAAAATCCGGCTTCGCGCGCTGGCCGAGCACATAGGTTCCACGCCCGACCTCGCCGCTCACCAGCCCACGCTCGCGCAGCAATTGATAGGCCCGGCCGACCGTGCCGACGGTGGTGCCGATGTCGTAGGCGAGGTCGCGCTGCGGCGGCAACTTTGCGCCGGCATCGATCACGCCCCGATCGATGTCCGTCTCGATGGAATCCGCCAGCCGCTGATACAGCGGGCCGGAGCCGGCAGTGAGATCTGGAAGCCAATTTGTCATGGTGACAATTTTCTATATTGCACCGATAGATGAGTCAATACATATCAATCGCGTGCCAAAAGGGTACAATTTAGGACTTTGGCAGAAAGAAAATGAATACAATCGTGACAATACGTCATTCGAGCGCTGCATTATCGGCCCAATCGACACGCCCGTCGGCTCAGCGCGGCTTTGTCAGCCGCCTTGTGCGCGTGCTGAGGTCGCTGGCAAGATGGATCGACAACCTGCTGGATCGCCGCCGCAGCCGGTTGGCTCTGCTGGAGATGACCGACGACCAGCTCAAGGATATCGGCGTCACGCGCTGCGACGCCCACCGCGAGGGCATCAGGCCGTTCTGGGACTGACCGTGATCCCAAAAGTGGGAACCGGTTTGGGAAAGATGATGGTCCCGGGAAATCCGGACAGAAGGTCCGCACAGTTCTAACGGACCCTCGACGCCCTGGTGCGTGCAACGGCATGGTCCGCAAGGACGGCGACCACGCACAGCACGAGGAAAAGTCCGGTGATGGCTGCAGCTGAGATGACGACGCTGGTCGCGCCGTTCTTGGCGATGTTCAGGAAAGGGTAGGGCACCTCGCCGGCAAGCGGCGCCCGCACCAGCGCATAGACCAGATAAGCGATGGGATAGATCACCCACCACGAAATGTCGCTCCAGCGTGTCCGGCCGTCGGCGCCCGATATCAGCCACCACAGCACGAACAGCACCGGCGTGACGTAGTGCAGGAGAACATCGCAGAGCAGGAACAGTCCCTGCGGCTGCCAGAGTCGTGCCAGAACCGTTGCGTAGATGATGAAGACCAGTGCGATCGAAACCGCAACGCCGGTGCGCATCCGCGCCCCTGCAAAGGCCGGCAGCCAGGCATAGAAGGTGGGTGACAGCAGCGACGTGTACACCAGCACCGCGCCGATGTTGGTCAGGATGGTGAAGAAGCTGAAGACGAAAATGACGGAGCCAAGCAGGCTGCGGCCTGCTTCCATCGATGCAGGAATGCTGATGCAGAACTGCAGGATGAGCCCGGCCAGACCGATGACCAGCCCCACAATCTGCAGGAACCGGCCCATGGGCTAGGCCGTCGCGGCGCAGGCCGGATTGCCGGCCTGCCAGCGGGAAATGTCGGAGCCGATGCGGGCGCCGAGCGGATCGTTCATCAGCGGTCCGAAGACGTCGACACGGCTAGAATTGCCTTGCGCCTGCACGACCAGCAAAGGTTTGCCGCCATAGTGCTTGGCCGGAACCAGCAGGAAACGCGGCGTGCCGCTGAACGAATTCAGCTCATTGGCCATCTGATACGGTTTGAAGGCCGGGTCCTTGCTGGCGATCCAGCATTTGTGGGCGGCGATCGCCACTTGTTCCATGGCCAGCAGCGCTGCACTTTTGCCCGAGGGAACAGGCGTGCTCTTTGGCGTCGACTGGCAGGATGCCAGCACAAAGCCCGTCGCGGCGACCAGCGCGATCGTCCTCGACTTGATCAAGCGGCACCCATCTCAAGCTCGGACAGGAAGATTTTCAAGCCGTCGGTCATCTCGCCCCACACACGCGACAATGCCGGGTGTTGCGAGGCGATCTGCTGGTAGGCGTCGAATTTGGGATAGGCGTCGAGCAGGTCGTGGCGTCCTGTCATGGCGCGGAAATTGTTGAAGATGAACCGCGTCGGCGTCAGCCAGGCATCGGCGAAGCTGATGTCGTCGCCGAGTGCGAAGGGCCCTTGCGCCATACGGGCCTCGATTGCCGCCAGTCCATGATGCAGGCGGGCGAACTGGGGG
>NZ_RZPI01000230.1:0-7556 GCF_003998715.1 Mesorhizobium sp. M7A.F.Ca.CA.002.15.2.1 | reverse complement strand
CATCCTGGACGAACCGACCGCGGTGTTGACGCCGCAGGAAGCCGACAAGCTGTTCGAGACGCTGGAGCGCCTGCGCTCGGAAGGCAAATCCATCCTCTACATCTCGCACCGGCTCGAAGAGGTCAAACGCATCTGCGACCGCGCCACCGTGCTGCGCCACGGCAAGGTGGTCGGCCATTGCAATCCGCGTGAGGAAACAGCCTCTTCGCTGGCGCGAATGATGGTCGGCAATGAGGTGCAGGCCGTGGTGCGCGCGCCGGTCGAGGGCATCGACAAGGCGCAGCCGCTGCTCGAAATCCGCAATCTCAGCCGCCAACCGGCGACGCCGTTCTCGATCCCGCTCAAGGGCATCAACCTGAACGTCCGCGCCGGCGAGGTGATCGGCATCGCCGGCGTCGCCGGCAATGGTCAGGGCGAGTTCTTCGAATCCGTTTCGGGCGAAGTGCTGCAGCAGGATGCCGCCTCGGTGCGCATTCGCGGCAAGGATTCGGGAAGCCTCACCATCACCGGACGGCGCCTGCTGGGCGCTGCCTTCGTGCCGGAGGAGCGCCTCGGCCACGGTGCCGCACCGCGCATGAAGCTTTCCGAAAACCTGCTGCTGTCGCGCCATGCCACCGACGGCAAGGCGTTCGTCGGTTCCGGCGGAATGGTCAAGAGCGCCGCCATCCAGGCCGCGTCCCAACGCATCATCGAGGCGATGGACGTGCGCAAGAGCGCGCCGGATCCGGAGGCCGCGGCTCTTTCGGGCGGCAATCTGCAGAAATTCATCGTCGGCCGCGAACTCGACCGCCGGCCAAGCGTCATGGTGGTGAACCAGCCGACCTGGGGCGTCGATGCGGGCGCTGCCGCCCACATCCGCCAGGCCTTGATCGAGTTGTCGCGCAGCGGATCAGCGGTGCTGGTGATCAGCCAGGATCTCGACGAGCTGTTCGAGATCTCGGATGCGATCGCGGTCATGCACAATGGCGAGTTGTCGAAGCCGATGCCGATCGCCGAAGCGACCTTCGAGAAGGTCGGCTTGCTGATGGGTGGCGCCGAACCCGGTCACGCCGAACACACGTTGGAGACGGCATGATGCGCCTCGAACTCGTCAAACGCCCGCAGCGCTCCATGCTGTTTTCGGCCCTGTCGCCGTTCATCGCTTTCGCGCTGACCATCATTGCCGGGGCCGTCATGTTCGCACTGCTCGGCGTCAATCCGCTGACTGCGTTCAACATCTATTTCATCGAGCCGATCAGCCAAATCTGGCAGTTGCATGAGCTGGCGATCAAGGCCGCGCCGCTCATCCTGATCGCTGTCGGCCTGTCGGTTTGCTACAAGGCCAACATCTGGAACATCGGCGCCGAAGGCCAGTTCATCCTCGGCGGCATCGTTGGCTCGATGCTTCCAGTACTGTTTCCGCAGTTCGAAGGCCCGCTGGTGCTGCCGTTGATGCTGTTGCTCGGCATGGTCGGAGGTGCGGCCTATGCGGCGATCCCGGCTCTGCTCAAGACGCGCTTCGGCACCAACGAGATCCTGACCAGCCTGATGCTGGTCTATGTCGCGCAACTTTTCCTTGACTGGCTGGTGCGCGGCCCCTGGCGCGATCCGCAGGGCCATGGCTTCCCGCAGACCATCCAGTTCAACGATTCGGCCGTGTTGCCGGAACTGATGCCGGATGCCGGACGGGCAAACTGGGGTTTTGTCTTCGCGCTGGTCGCCGCGGTGCTGGTCTGGATCCTGATGAGCCGCATGCTGAAAGGTTTCGAGGTGCGCGTGCTGGGCTCGAGCCCGCGGGCAGGACGCTTCGCCGGCTTCGGCCTCAACCGGATGGTGTTCTTTGCCTTCCTGCTGTCGGGCGCGCTGGCGGGACTTGCCGGCATCTCGGAGGTCTCGGGCGCCATCGGCCAGCTGCAGCCCGTCATTTCGCCCGGCTACGGCTTCACCGCCATCATCGTGGCGTTCCTCGGCCGTCTCAACCCGCTTGGCATCGTTGCCGCCGGACTGGTGCTGGCACTGACCTATCTCGGCGGCGAAGCAGTGCAGAGCGCGCTCGGCATCTCCGACAAGGTGGCGCGGGTGTTCCAGGGCATGCTTTTGTTCTTCGTGCTCGGCTGCGACACGCTCATCCACTACCGCATACGTCTGGTCGGCCTGGCGCTGACCAAACCGGAAGGCGTGGCCAAACTCGAAGCCGCACCGAAGCTGAAGGAAGCCCGTTGATGGACATCACCGTAAACATCCTTCTGACCATCGCCACCGCGGCAACGCCGCTGCTGATCGCGGCAATCGGTGAGCTGGTGGTCGAGCGCTCCGGCGTACTCAATCTCGGCGTCGAAGGCATGATGATCATGGGCGCCGTCGGCGGCTTCGGCGCAACCTATCTCACCGGATCACCCTGGATCGGCCTTTTGGCGGCCATTGCCATGGGCGCGGTGTTCTCGCTGCTGTTTGCCGTCATGACGCTGTCGCTGGCCACCAATCAGGTGGCGACCGGCCTGTCGCTGACGCTGCTCGGCCTTGGCCTGTCCGGCATGATGGGCACCAGCTTCGTCGGCCAGCCCGGCGAAAGGCTGCCCAACCTCGACATTCCCGGCCTGACGGAAATCCCTGTGGTCGGCAGGCTGCTGTTTGGCCAGGATCCGATCTTCTACATCTCGATCGCACTGACCGCCGCCGTCATGTGGTTCCTGTTCAAGACCCGCACCGGGCTGACGCTGCGTTCGATCGGCGACAGCCACACCTCGGCGCATGCGCTTGGCATCAAGGTCATCCGCTACCGATACCTCGCGGTCATCTTCGGCGGCGCCTGTGCCGGTCTCGCCGGCGGCCATCTCTCGCTGGTCTACACGCCGCAATGGGTGGAGAACATGAGCGCCGGCCGCGGCTGGATCGCGCTGGCGCTGGTGGTGTTCGCCTCCTGGCGGCCATGGCGGGTGCTGGCCGGCGCCTACATCTTCGGCGCGGTATGGATCGGCCAGCTTCATGCACAGGCTTTTGGCATTCCAGTGCCCTCACAGTTCCTTTCTTCGCTGCCCTATCTGGCAACCGTCGTGGTTCTCGTTCTAATCTCGCGCAACAAGCGTCTGACGATGATGAACACGCCGGCTTCCTTGGGGCAGCCATTCGTTCCGGATCGTTGACAACAAAAACAAACGGGAAGCTCCAAGGCTAACTCAGAGAGGTAACACGATGAAAAAACTGCTTATTGCCCTGATGACCACGACCGCCGCCATGTCGCTGGCAGCGACGGCCGAGGCCGCGGACAAGCTGAAGGCCTGCTGGGTCTACACCGGCCCGATCGGCGATTTCGGCTATTCCTACCAGCACGACCAGGGCCGTCTCGAAGTGGAGAAGGCGCTCGGCGACAAGGTCGAAACCGCCTATCTTGAAAACGTCTCGGAAGGCCCCGACGCCGACCGCGCTTTCGAGCGCCTGGCACGCGAAGGCTGCAAGATCATTTTCGGCACCTCCTTCGGCTTCATGGACCCAGAAGTGAAGGTCGCCAAGAAATTCCCGAAGGTGATGTTCGAGCACGCCACCGGCTACAAGACATCTGACAATCTCGGCATCTACAATGCGCGTTTCTATGAAGGCCGTTATGTGCTCGGCCAGATCGCCGCCAAGGAATCGAAGGCAGGCGTTGCCGGCTACATCGTTTCCTTCCCGATCCCCGAAGTGGTGATGGGCATCAACTCCTTCATGCTCGGCGCGCAGTCGATCAACCCGAACTTCAAGGCCAAGATCGTCTGGGTGAATTCCTGGTTCGATCCGGGCAAGGAAGCCGACGCCGCCAAGGCGCTGTTCGACCAGGGTGCCGACATTATTGTCCAGCACACCGATTCGACCGCTGCCCTGCAGGTGGCCGAGGAGCGCAAGCTGCACGGCTTCGGCCAGTCCTCCGACATGATCAAGTTCGCGCCGAACGCGCAGCTGACCTCGCTCACCGACGAATGGGGTCCCTATTACATCAGCCGGGTCCAGGCAGCCCTCGACGGCACCTGGAAGCCGGACAATGTCTGGCTTGGCATCAAGGACGGCGCGGTCAAGCTCGCCCCCTACACCAACATGCCCGACGACGTGAAGGCGATGGCGGAGGCCACCGAGAAGAAGATCGCCGGCGGCTGGAACCCCTTCACCGGGCCGATCGCCAAGCAAGACGGCACGCCGTGGCTGAAGGATGGCGAAGTCGCCGATGACGGCACGCTGCTCGGCATGAATTTTTATGTGAAGGGTGTCGACGACAAGCTGCCGCAGTAAGTAGCGCAAGAGATCGAAATGAGGAGGGCGCCGCGAGGCGCCCTTTTTCATTCGGCGGGCTGCGCTCCGGCTGAGACGCGACGAAATCGCGCCAGGCCAGCATCGACCGCGCGGCCGAGCCAAATCCTCAGCAGCCGCTGTGCGGGTCGTTCGCAGGCGCGCCAGATTGCCCACGAAACGAAAAGCATAAGTGCGCCGCAGCCAAAGGCGGCAAACCATTTGCCGATAAGGGGCGTTGCCGCATTGATGACGAGATAGCCGATGTCCTGGTGCAGCAAATAGAGCGGATAGGTCAGCCCGCCCAGCGCCAGGGTGAGCCCCGATGCCCTGATACGGCCGCGCAGCAGCACCGCACCGATCAAGGCCGCGTGCATGACGACGTTGGCGATGACCAGATTGGCCGACGAAACGGCAATGCCGTAGTGGCCAAGCATCCAGTGCTGCGTCACCGACAGCGTGCCGCAGGAGATCAGGAACGCGGCGGCAAGCAGCAGCATTGCAGGCAGTGAACGGCCATGCGCATGCAGGTGGTGGACCAGCACGCCGGCGGCGAAGAACGGTCCAAACTCGGTGATGAACAGCAGCCTGGCGGCGCCGCTGCCGATGAAGAACTCGTTCAAGGCCGAGATCGCCAGCCAGATCAAGATCAGCTCCAGCTTGCGTTTCTGAAACAGCCCGGTGAGCAGCGCCAGCGTCACCCAGCCGTAGAACACCAGCTCAAGAACGATCGACCAGTAGACGCCGTCCATGAAGGGCTGGCCGAACGCCGGCGCGAACATCGACAGATTGGCGGCATACTGAACGAAAGAGGCCGAAAGCAGCGGCGACCCGGCAAGGAAGACAATCGCGAAGGTGATCGTCATGCAGAGCAGGAAGCCCGGATAGAGGCGAACGAACCGCGCGACCGCAAACTGGTCCCAACTGCGGTTTTCCGCCGACCAGGCAATGACGAAACCGCTGATCAGGAAGAACAGATTGACGCCGAGATAGCCGTAGAGGGCGAACGGTGCCGCAAGCGGATAACCCTCAGCCAGAATGCCCTCGGCAGCCGCGCCGCGAAAGAAATAGTGGAAGAACACGACAGCCATCGCCGCGACCAGCCTGAGCAGGTCCAGCGTCGCAATGTAATTTTGTTCCGCAGGTCTGGTGTTCATCCGCATTTCCCGCATCTACGGTCGGCAAACCATAGAGCGGATCGCGGCTGAGCGGGTTAAGAGGCCTAGATTATCGCCAGATGTAGTAAATTTACGCGGAACGAGGCGTCAGACCGCCGAACCATAGAGGTCATAGGCGTCGGCACGGTCGATCTTGACGGTGACGATATCGCCTTGGCGCAGCGGACGACGCGACTGGATGTGCACCGAGCCATCGATCTCGGGCGCGTCGTATTTGGTGCGGCCCTTTGCCGATGTGCCATGCGCCTCGTCGATCAGCACCGGGAGGCGCTTGCCGACTTTTCTGGCCAGCTGTGTCGCCGAAATCTTCTGCTGACGCTGCATGAAGCGGTGCCAGCGCGCCTCCTTGATTTCCTGCGGGACCTGTTCGAGACCGAGATCGTTGGAGCGGGCGCCGCGGACCGGCTCGTATTTGAAGCAGCCGGCGCGGTCGATCTTGGCTTCATCGAGCCAGTCGAGCAGCATCTCGAAATCGTCATCCGTCTCGCCGGGGAAGCCGACGATGAAGGTCGAGCGGATGGCCAGATCCGGACAGACCTCGCGCCAGCCGCGAATGCGCTCGAGCGTCTTTTCGCCATGCGCGGGCCGGCGCATGTTTTTCAGCACCTGCGGCGAGGCATGCTGGAACGGGATATCCAGGTAAGGGAGGATCTTGCCCTCCGCCATCAGCGGGATGACGTCGGCGACATGCGGGTAGGGGTAGACATAGTGCATGCGCACCCAGATGCCGAGCTTGCCCAGTTCCTCCGAAAGATCGAGGAATTTTGCGCGCACTTCACGGTCGCCGAACATCGACGTCTGGTATTTGATGTCGATGCCGTAGGCGCTGGTGTCCTGCGAGATGACCAGAAGTTCCTTGACGCCAGCCTTGGCCAGTTTCTCAGCCTCACGCAGCACATCGGCCGCCGGCCGCGAGACGAGGTCGCCACGCAGTGCGGGAATGATGCAGAAGGTGCAGCGGTTGTTGCAGCCTTCGGAAATCTTGAGATAGGCGTAGTGACGCGGCGTCAGCTTGACACCCTGCGGCGGCAGGAGATCGATATAGGGATCGTGCGACGGCGGTGCGGCCTCATGCACCGCGGCCATCACGCTCTCATAGGCCTGCGGCCCGGTGATCGCCAGCACATTGGGGTGCTTTTCGCGAATGACGTCCGGCTCGGCGCCCAGGCAACCGGTGACGATCACTCGGCCGTTTTCCGAAAGCGCGGAACCGATGGCGTTGAGCGACTCGTCGCGGGCGGAATCGAGAAAACCGCAGGTGTTGACGACGACGAGGTCGGCGCCGTCATGCTTGCGCGCGATTTCGTAACCTTCGGCGCGCAGGCGCGTGATGATGCGCTCCGAATCCACGAGGGCCTTCGGGCATCCAAGACTGACAAAACTCACGCGGGGAGCGGACATAGAGGGTTTCCGGGCTTTTCAGGATTGCCGGCGCAGTACCACACTTATTGCGGCATTGGTATGGGCAGGCCCGCGATGCGGCAAAACGCACGGCGGTCTTGCTTCGACGGAGTGAAGACGCGGATGTCCGCCAGCTTCAGCCGACCACGTTGTTCACATGTGGCCAGACCTCCACCGCGCCGCGATAGACCATGTCCAGCGCGACATAGAGTATGATCAGCAGGCCGACATAGGCGATCCAGCGGTGGCGATGCAGCAGCTTGGCAATGAAGGTCGCAGCCAGCCCCATGAGCGCGATCGACAGCACAAGGCCGATGACCAGCACCGGAAAATGATCACGCGCCGCTCCAGCCACCGCCAGCACGTTGTCGAGCGACATCGACACATCGGCGACGACAATCTGCAAGGCAGCCTGGCCAAGGGTCTTGCGCTTCGACTTGCCGGCGACTGCTTGGTCACTGTTGAGGTCCGAATTCGACAGCGCCTCGGTCGCTTCCAGCTCATCGGCATGTGACGTGCGCAGCTCGCGGTACATTTTCCAGCAGACCCACAGCAGCAGGATGCCGCCGGCCAGCAGCAGGCCGACGATCGCCAGCAGCTTGACGGTAATTGCGGCAAAACCGATGCGCAGCACCGTTGCCGCAATCACGCCGATGAGGATCGCCTTCTTGCGTTGGTCAGCCGGCAGGCCGGCAGCGGCAAGGCCGATGACGATCGCATTGTCGCCGGCCAGCACGAGGT
>NZ_RZPI01000022.1:0-20892 GCF_003998715.1 Mesorhizobium sp. M7A.F.Ca.CA.002.15.2.1 | reverse complement strand
ACTGGTCGAAATCGGGCAAATACCCGATGCTGTCGGAACCGCGCCCCGAATATGGTGGTCTTGTCCTGCACGAAACCTTCGGCAATTTCGCCTTCGCCATTGCCGCGCGCGTGCTCGGCCTGCGCGATCTCGGCCCGGCGATCTCCCCGTTCAACGCCTTCCTCATCCTGACCGGCCTGGAAACCCTGCCGCTGCGCATGCAGCGCCACTGCGACAATGCCGTCACCGTTGCCGCCTGGCTGTCCAACCACCCCAAGGTCGCATCGGTGAATTACCCCGGCCTGCCCTCAGACAAGAACAACGCGCTGCAGAAGAAGTACTCACCACTTGGCGCCGGCGCCGTGTTCACCTTCGCGCTGAAGGGCGGCTATGACGCGGGCGTCAAATTCGTCGAGGCGCTCGAGCTGTTCTCGCACCTCGCCAATGTCGGCGACACCAAGTCGCTGGTCATCCACCCGGCCTCGACCACGCACCGCCAGCTTTCCGACGAGCAGAAGGTCAAGGCCGGCGCAGGACCGGACACGGTGCGGCTTTCGATCGGCATCGAGGACGTCAACGACATCGTCGCCGACCTCGAACAGGCGCTAGCCAAGGTCTGATCGATCATGAGCGAGTCAAACTTTCTTTCCATCGGCGTCGACGCTGTCGACGCCGAACAGGGTGCACCGGCGCCCGACCGGCTGATCTCGGGCGATCCCAAATTCCGCACCTGGAATGTCGAGGAGCGCGACGGCGGCCTCTATGCCGGCATATGGGAATCGACCCCGGGCAAATGGCGCATCGTCTATGACGAGTGGGAGTTCTGCCACATCCTGTCCGGCGTTTCGGTGATCGCGGAGGACGGTGGGCAAGCGCGCACCGTCAAGACCGGCGACAGCTTTGTGCTGAAGCCCGGCTTCAAGGGCAGCTGGGAAGTGCTTGAAACGACTCGCAAGGAGTATGTGATCAAGCTTTGATCTCGCGTCGCCATGATGCTCGCGATCGGGGGGACAAACCGCTGTCCTGCCGAGCTATTTCAGAGGCAGAAAGAGTTCAACGACCACTTCGCGTAGCGGGCCCTCCGGGAAGTGGGACAGATGTCGTTGGCAATAGATCGGAAAGTCGCGTGCTTCCTCGCCGCTGGCCGGAAGCCATTCACGATAAAGATAAAGTGCTGCGGGTTCGAGATTGTTGGTATTGCCAGGGTAGCGCAGCACCGCGCAGCGCCCGCCGGGGATCACGCCAGCCTTCATCTGCCCGTCATTCGCCTCGATCGGCCGGTCTGTCCCGGCACAAATGTCCATGCTGTAGTCAGCCGGGACCGCGGGCTCCCTTTCGGAACGGAAGACGTTGAAGGTCGGGCTTGTCTCGGGCGACAAGCCCGCCGCCTTACGCCAGGCGATGAACCGCTGGATGGTGTCCTGGAGCGTCGCCCGGTCTCCGCGGTGCTCCATGATCGCCACCGGCGTCGGGGGCACATCGCGGATCGTCACGTCGTCGTGTTCAAAGATTATCTGCATAAGCGTGTTCCTTGCTTTTTCGAGGGGCCCGAAGGCCATGAGCCACGACCCCCAGTCGGGAGACTTCCGGAACGACGACGGCGATTGTCCGAACCGTTGCCGAAAGGCGCGGGCGAAGGCATCCGGCGCGTCGTAACCGGCATCCATGGCTATGTCGGTGACGCTTTGGGCGTCACTTTCGGCAAGTCTGTACGAAGCACGCTTCATGCGGGCGAGCTGGACATAGCGATGCACGGACACCCCGAAGGTGGACGTGAACTGCCGGTGGAAATGATATTTCGAGAACGCCGCGACACCGCTCAACGCCTCCAGCCCCAGATCGTCATCCAGATGCTGGTCTATATGGTCTAGCACCCGCTGCATTCGGGCTGGGTAGTTTTCAAGTGCGGCCTTCAACGTCTCTTTCTCCGTGACGACACCAGTTAGGCCTTTCCGAATATATCGCGCTCGACCGATCTTGCGATTTGGCATGGATCGACAGGGGCTGCCAGCAACGGCCTTCAGGCTCTCCCCCAAGCTTGTGCTGCCTGCGTATGACTATTTCGCTGGAACTGGCTGAGACAGCTTCCGGTGCCTTGTCGTGGAAGGGCATCGTGGGCGGTCCGGTGAGCCGACCTTGTGGTTGCTGCTGGCGCTATGGCTGGAATAGGCCGGCGACCAAATCCGCGCTTCGTCAAAAGCCGACGGCGAGCCTTTCCAGCCCATGGAAGTGGTAAGTGTCGCGGAAGCTTGGCCTTTCGGCAAGATGCAGCTTCGGGTGCCGTTCGAACAGGGTTTTCAGCGACACCTGCAATTCTAGCCTGGCCAGCGGCGCGCCGATGCAGAAATGGATGCCGGCGCCGAATGACACGTTCTTCTGGTCCGGACGATCGGGCCGGAAAGCTTGCGGTTCGGCGAAGGCGCGCGGGTCATGATTGGCCATGCCCAGCATCAGCCCGATCGTCTGGCCCGGCTGCACGACAATGCCAGGCGCGACTTCGATCTCCTGATAAGCGTAGCGCGTGAACATGTGCAGCGGCGCGTCGAAGCGCAGGCATTCCTCGACCGTTGCCGCGGTCGCTTCGGGTGAGCCGAAGAAGCGGCTGACATCGCCGCCTTGCATAAGGATCGCACGGACAGCGTTGCCGGTCTGATGCACTGTCGCTTCATGACCGGCATTGAGCAGCAGGATCGCCGAGGACACCATCTCGTCCTCCGACAGCTTTTTGCCGTCCTCCTGCGCCGAGATCAGCAGCGACAGCAGGTCGTCGCCAGGGTTCTTGCGTCGCTCGGTGACATGGAAACGCAGGAAATCGGCAAATTCGCCCGCGGCTCGGTTGGCCGTCTCTTCGATCGCGCGCGTGCGGCCATGCATGTACATGGCAACCATCTGGTGCGACCAGTCGAGCAGTTGCGGCCCCATGTCGACCGGCACACCGAGCATTTCGGCAATGATGGTGATCGGCAAGGGCGCCGCGAAGGCAGGCAACAGGTCGACCGTCTTGCCTGGTTCGAAACGGTCGATCAGCTCGTTGGCCAAAGCCTCGACACGCGGCCGCAGCCGTTCGACCTGACGCGAGACGAAGGCGCGGTTGACCAGTGTTCTCAGCCGCGTGTGCACCGGCGGCTCCAGTTCCAGCATCGAATTGGCTTCGACGCCGTCGAAAGCCCTGAGATGGCTGCGGTCCTGTCCGATACCGCGACTGTCTGGAATGCCGGCCGGATTCTGGCGGCCGAAACGGCGGTCGCGCAGCAGCCGGTTGACGTCGTCGAAGCCGCCAAAGCACCAGAAGCCGAATTCTTCCCAGAAGAATGCATTCGATAGGCCGTGGAGGAAAGCATAGGCATCATAAGGGTTTTGAAAAAAAGCCGGCTCGTGCGGGTCGAGCCGCAGATGTCGCGTGGCTGGATCAAAGGCCAGGGCAGGTGGCGTCAATTTGCTCATGCCAGACCAATAGCGCGGCTTGCCAGCCTGGTTCCAGACCGTATGTTGGCGCCCGCAATCCAATACGTTGAGCCAGCCGACCGGCTGCGGAAAGTCTGATTTGATGAAGGTGATCGTTGTCGGTGCGGGTATTGCCGGCCTCTCGACCGCGTGGTCGCTGGTCAAGGCGGGTCACAGCGTTTCGATCGTCGAGCAGGGGCCGATCCCAAACCCGTTGGCCGCCTCGGGCGACCACCACCGCATCATCCGCCGCGCTTACCGCGCGGGGACCGGCTACGGCCGGCTGATCACCGAAGCCTACCAGGCCTGGGACGAGATGTGGGCCGACCTCGGCGAAAACCATCTCGATCCCAGAGGATTTGTCTGCATTTCGCGCGAGCCCGGCGACGAGGCCGAGGAATATCGCGAGGGCCTGGAAGAAGGCAATTTTCCGTTCGAACTGCTGGAGCCCGATGCAGCCGTGAAACGCTGGCCGTTTCTGGAAGCCGGGTCGTTTCGCTACGCCTATTTCTCGACCGAAGGCGGCGCCCTGCATTGCCGCAAGATCGCGTCCGGCCTGGCAAAGTGGCTGCGCGCCAACGGCGCCAATGTCTACGAAAACAGCAAGGTCGTCGAGGTCGACGCCGAAGCCGGCCACATCGTGCTCGAAAGCGGCGAGACGATGCAGGCCGACCGCATCGTCGTCGCCGCAGGCGCCTGGGTGCTAAAACTGTTTCCGGAACTGGACGGAGAATTGAAGACCTATCGAACCGCACTTGCCTATGTCGAACCGCCGGCCGACCTCAAGGCGGCCTGGCAGGCGGCACCGGTCGTGCTCGATGTCGGCGGCGCGATCGACGGCTATGTGATCCCGCCCTCCGGCGGCGCCGGCATGAAATTCGGTTCCGGGCTGCACAGGGTGCCGACCAGCGACGCCGACTGGAACCGTCAGCCGGTGGCGGGCGAGGGCGAGGCGATCCGCAACCTGTTTTCGCCGCCGATCGCCCGCATCGCGGAGTATCGCGTGACCGAGGTCGTCACCTGCGCCTACACTTTCACATCAGACGAAAAATTCATGGCGCATGGAAAGGGCAAATGCCTTGTTGTCTCGGCATGCTCCGGCCACGGCTACAAGTTCGGCGCGGCGGTCGGCAGGCGCGTTGCCGCTGCTGTCGGCGATGGGGATATCGCCGGTCTGAAGGCATGGCTGCGGGCGGAGGTCGCCTGAAACACGAGGCCAAATCCGCAGCGGTTCAATGATTGAGTTCGTCTGCGGCGGCAATGACTTCGGACACAATCGCCCGAACGTCATCCAAGGTCGTCCTGTGATTGACGAAACACGCCCGCAGCGCGAATTGACCGTTGATCGTTGCATTCGACAGATACACGCGGCCGCGCGCGATCACACGGCGCAGGATCGCTTCATTGTCCTTAGAGCGGTGACGGAAACAGACCGCGCTTAGCGATACCGGCGCAAGCTGCTCAAGCTCCGGCTGTGAAGCGATTGCCTGTGCCAGCATCTGGGCATGGTAGAGATCGCGCGCGATGGCTTCGCGATAGGCACGGCGCCCGTGATACTGCAGCGACATCCAGAGCTTCAGCGCACGGAAGCGCCGAGACAGTTCGATCGACTCTTCAAAGAATGCAAATGCTTCCGTTGGGTCTTCGCTCAATATCCTGACGTAGTCGTCGCTGTGCGAGAAAGTCGTGCGCGCAATGTCTGGGTGGCGATTGAGCAGGCAGCCGCAATCGAGTGGCTGATAGAGCCATTTGTGCGCATCGAGCGACAGCGAATCCGCCAAAGACAGTCCCTGGAACTTTTCCGGGACGGCCAGCGCCGCCAGTCCCCCATAGGCCCCATCGACATGCATCCACAACGCTTCCCTACGGGCAATGTCTGCGATTTCGGGAAGGGGATCGATCGCACCGGAGATGATGGTGCCGACCGTGGCCACGATGGCGATGGGCATGTTGCCGATGGCGCGGTCGGCGGCAATAGCCGCCTGGAGGGCATCCGTCCGCATCCTGAATTTGTCGTCGACAGGGATCAAACGGAGATTTTTTCTACCGATCCCCAACAGCGCGACGGCCTTGGGAATGGACATGTGCACTTGCTCGGAAGCATAGATCACGCACGGTCGCACGCCTGTTTCGTTGGCTGGCAGCTTCGCTTCCCGCGCCATCGCCAGGGCCATGAGGTTCGCCGTCGAGCCGCCGCCGCACAGGCTGCCTGTAAATCCGGGGCAACCGACAGCCTCCGCCAACCATTCGACGACGGCGCGTTCGATCGATGTCGCAGCCGGTGCCGAGCGCCACGACGTCACATTCTGATTGAGCACCGCAGCCAGCAATTCCCCCAGCGCGCCGATCGGTTCGCCGGAGCCGACGACATAACCGAAGAACCTGCCGGTTGAAGGCCGCACATGCTCCGCTATCGACTTGAAATCCTGCAAGACTTCCCGACCACGACCGCTCTCCTGCCAAGGCCGCGAGAAGAGTTCCGTCGTCTGTTTGCCGCTGGTCGTGGGATACGTCCGACGTTCCTCGAGGGAGGCCCAATAAGCTTTGGCAAGCGCCAAGGCTTCTTCGGCAAGGTCTGACAATTCCTGATTGGAAATTTCCAGGTCGCGCATGCCCTCAGCCCAACGGAGATCCGCTGCGACGCAGGTTACGCCATGCGCGCTAATCCTGGCAATGCCTGGGAATATGCACCCGCCGCCAACTGGATGAGCCTTCCCGGACCAACACACGACGCGCGACGGTCTGGTAGGAGGCGGGGACATCGATGACGCGCCTTTGTTCCGGCCGCACCAGCACCTCCTCGGCGATGCTGTCATATTGTGCGGGAATGACGACGCGCCGCGTGCGTTCGGGCTGGATCACGATGGTCTCTGCGACGCGTTCGTAGCGCGCCTTGTGCCATACCTTGCACAGCACCTTGCGGCCATGGATGACGCGCCATTCCCAGGAATAGCCGCCGCCATCGACCCGGACCGTACGGTAGACGGTGCGGGTGACGGCCGGTACGATCTGGTAGGTCACTTGCGCCGGAACGGTCATCACGACGCGCTCGCGCGTGCCAAAGATAGGGGCGATATAGTCGACCTGCTGACCGGGCGGACTGATCATCACGTCTTCATAGACCGTGTCATAGACGGCCGGACTGCGGACGGGTTCATAGCATTCGACGGCGCGGCCGCCGGCCGCCGTCTGCGAAATCGTGCCGAGCACGGTCAGGCCGGCAATGGTGAAGCATGCGGTTTTCCCGGGCATGGCACTCCCCCTGTTGAACTCTATGCATAAGTTCAACGTTGAATTGTAGAGGAAGCCGTCTCGGAAAAAAGCGGTTTCGGCGCATTTCGTTAAGTGACGCGGTTAAGAAACTGCTACGTTGCGGGGCCGGCGATGCGGCTCCGGACCCGCGGAAGCATCCGCCGCCGCGAATCCTTGGTCAGAAAGCTTGATTCGACTTACCCAGATGGCTAGGAGGGGTCGGCCTTGCACAAGGACGAGCCGGCATCCTATTTACGGAATACCGATCCAGAACCGATTCTGCCCGATCTGCCGGCATTCCCGGCGCCGGAATCCCACCGCGAGATAAGAGATACCTGATGAAGAACCCCGTCGAAACCTACATGAACCTCGTTCCGATGGTGGTCGAACAGACCAATCGCGGCGAGCGGGCCTACGACATTTTCTCGCGCCTCCTCAAGGAGCGCATCATTTTCATCACCGGTCCGGTCGAGGACGGCATGGCGACGCTGGTCTGCGCGCAGCTTTTGTTCCTCGAAGCTGAGAATCCGAAGAAGGAAATCAACCTCTACATCAATTCGCCGGGCGGCGTCGTCACCTCGGGCATGGCGATCTACGACACCATGCAGTTCATCAAGCCGGCCGTGTCGACGCTCTGCATCGGCCAGGCGGCTTCGATGGGTTCGCTGCTCCTGACTGCCGGTCACAAGGACATGCGCTTTGCCACGCCGAACGCCCGCATCATGGTTCACCAGCCTTCCGGCGGCTTTCAGGGCCAGGCGTCCGACATCGAGCGCCATGCCCTGGATATCATCAAGCTGAAGCGTCGCCTCAACGAGGTCTACGTCAAGCACACCGGCAAGAGCTATGAAGAGATCGAGAAAACGCTCGACCGCGATCATTTCATGACCGCCGACGAAGCCAAGGATTTCGGCCTCATCGACAAGGTCATTTCGTCGCGCGAGGCGGCCGAAGGGGCGCTGGCATAAAGGCAAGTTGGCAGTTGGATGGCACCATCACGCGCTTTTGGCGCGTCTTGCGGCATTTCGGCCACAATTGGCTGTTCCCTCGGGGGACAGGATTGCCTACGTTAAGGCTATGTTGAGTTTCGGCGGCTTAGCTTTATGCGGGGTTGTCGCGAATCATTGCCACGTTTTCTGATTTGTGTTTCGTACGGAATGCGTTGCGGGAGCCGGGACACACTGGCGGCGGCGGATTCCCGCGATAGATAGAGTATGCGCCCTTTCAGCCAGACCATCGGCGGGCGGCCATGAAAGGACATGAAAATGAGCAAGGTCGGCAACAACAGCGGCGATTCCAAGAACACGCTTTACTGCTCGTTTTGCGGCAAAAGCCAGCACGAAGTGCGCAAGCTGATCGCCGGTCCGACGGTCTTCATCTGCGACGAGTGCGTCGAGCTCTGCATGGACATCATCCGTGAAGAGAACAAGACCTCGATGGTGAAGTCGCGCGAAGGCGTGCCGACACCGCAGGAGATCCTCAAGGTTCTCGACGACTATGTCATCGGTCAGCCCTACGCCAAGCGCGTGCTGTCGGTGGCGGTCCACAATCACTACAAGCGCCTCGCGCATGCCGGCAAGAACAACGATGTCGAACTGGCGAAGTCCAACATCCTTTTGATCGGCCCGACCGGTTGCGGCAAGACGCTGCTCGCGCAGACGCTGGCCCGCATCATCGACGTGCCGTTCACCATGGCTGACGCGACGACGCTGACCGAAGCCGGCTATGTCGGCGAGGACGTCGAAAACATCATCCTGAAGCTGTTGCAGTCGGCCGACTACAATGTCGAGCGCGCCCAGCGCGGCATCGTCTACATCGACGAAATCGACAAGATTTCGCGCAAGTCGGACAATCCCTCGATCACCCGCGACGTGTCGGGCGAGGGTGTGCAGCAGGCGCTCTTGAAGATCATGGAAGGCACCGTCGCCTCCGTGCCGCCACAGGGCGGCAGGAAGCACCCGCAGCAGGAATTCCTGCAGGTCGATACAGCCAACATCCTGTTCATCTGCGGCGGCGCCTTCGCCGGGCTGGACAAGATCATCTCGGATCGCGGCCGCAAGACGTCGATCGGCTTCGGCGCGGTCGTCGCTTCGCCGGAGGATCGCCGCACTGGCGATGTTTTCCGCCTGGTCGAGCCCGAGGACCTGTTGAAGTTCGGTCTTATCCCTGAGTTTGTCGGCCGTCTGCCGGTCCTGGCGACGCTGGAAGATCTCGACGAACCGGCGCTGATCCAGATCCTGACCGAGCCGAAGAACGCGCTGGTCAAGCAGTATCAGCGGCTGTTCGAGATGGAAAATGTCGACCTGACCTTCCATGAGAACGCTCTTTCGGCGATCGCCAAGCGCGCTATTGAGCGCAAGACCGGCGCGCGCGGCCTGCGTTCGATCATGGAGGCGATCCTGCTCGACACGATGTTCGAGCTTCCCGCACTCGAAGGCGTGCGCGAAGTGGTGATTTCGGAGGAGGTGGTGACCGGCAGTGCCCGGCCGCTCTACATCTACTCCGAGCAGAAGGAAAAGAAGGGCAATGTCAGCGCCTGACATGAGCCCGCAGCGAAATTCTGAAACGGCGCCGCAAGGCGCCGTTTTGCTGTCGCACAGCGGTTTTGCGCGGCGTACGGGCTGGCGTCGCAAATGTGTCACTCGCGGACGGGTTGGGAGTGCGGATTTGGACACGCCCCTTGATCTTTGGGGGTCGTGCATCCAACTAACTGGAGAAGGCCGAGGTGCCCGATTTCTGTGCTGTAAAACTCCCGTCACAAACGGTGGTAGGCGGAACGATCCCCGGTCGTTAATATAAGATTCGCGGTTGGCTCAATTAGCGGCCGCGACATGAAAGGTTGGACAATGGCCAAAGTATCCAAGGCACCCAGCGACGGCGTCTTCGCAGTTCTCCCACTGCGCGACATCGTGGTGTTCCCGCACATGATCGTTCCGCTCTTCGTCGGGCGTGAGAAGTCGATCAAGGCGCTGGAAGAGGTGATGGGTCAGGAAAAGCAGATCCTGCTTGCCACCCAGATGAATGCCGCTGATGACGATCCCGAGCCCGATGCCATTTTCGACATCGGCACGCTCGCCAATGTGCTGCAATTGCTCAAGCTGCCCGACGGCACCGTCAAGGTTCTGGTCGAGGGCGCCTCGCGTGCGAAAATCGTCTCGTTCACCGACCGTCCCGATTTCCACGAGGCCCGCGCCGCGGCGCTGGTCGAGCCGGAAGAGGAAGAGGTCGAGGTTGAGGCGCTGGCGCGTTCGGTCGTCACCGATTTCGAGAATTACGTCAAGCTGAACAAGAAGATCTCGCCCGAAGTGGTGGGTGCTGCCAGCCAGATCGACGACTACTCCAAGCTCGCCGACACGGTTGCCTCGCATCTCGCCATCAAGATCCCCGAGAAGCAGGAGATGCTGGCCACGCTTTCGGTCAAGGAGCGGCTGGAAAAGGCGATGGGCTTCATGGAAGCCGAAATCTCCGTCCTGCAGGTGGAGAAGCGCATCCGCTCGCGTGTCAAGCGCCAGATGGAGAAGACGCAGCGCGAGTACTACCTGAACGAGCAGATGAAGGCGATCCAGAAGGAACTCGGCGAAGGCGAGGACGGCCGCGACGAGGCCGCCGAGATAGAGGCGCGCATCAAGAAGACCAAGCTCTCCAAGGAGGCCCGCGAAAAGGCGGAAGCCGAGTTGAAGAAGCTCCGGACGATGTCGCCGATGTCGGCTGAATCGACGGTCGTGCGCAACTATCTCGACTGGATCCTGTCTATCCCGTGGGGCAAGAACTCCAAGGTCAAGCAGGACCTGGCTTTCGCGCAGAACGTGCTCGATACCGACCATTTCGGCCTCGACAAGGTCAAGGAGCGCATCGTCGAGTATCTCGCCGTGCAAAGCCGCCAGAAGAAGCTGAAGGGGCCGATCCTGTGCCTCGTCGGCCCTCCCGGTGTCGGCAAGACCTCGCTCGGCAAGTCGATCGCCAAGGCGACTGGACGCGAGTTCATCCGCATGGCGCTGGGCGGCGTGCGTGACGAGGCCGAGATCCGTGGCCACCGGCGCACCTATATCGGCTCGATGCCCGGCAAGGTCATCCAGTCGATGAAGAAGGCCAAGAAGTCCAACCCGCTCTTCCTGCTCGACGAGATCGACAAGATGGGCCAGGACTTCCGTGGCGATCCGTCATCGGCGTTGCTCGAGGTCCTCGATCCGGAACAGAACTCGACGTTCATGGACCACTACCTCGAGGTCGAATACGATCTGTCGAGCGTCATGTTCGTGACGACGGCGAACACGCTGAACATCCCGGCGCCCTTGATGGACCGCATGGAGATCATCCGTATCGCCGGCTACACCGAGGACGAGAAGATCGAGATCGCCAAGCGGCACCTGATGCCTAAGGTGATCCGCGATCACGCGCTGCAGCCGAAGGAGTTTTCCGTCGGTGAGGACGCGATCCGCGCCATCGTCCAGACCTACACCCGTGAAGCGGGCGTCAGAAGCCTGGAGCGCGAGCTGATGAAGCTCGGGCGCAAGGCGGTGACCGAGATCCTGAAGACGAAGAAGAAGACGGTGAACATCACGGCGGCGAACCTCGCCGATTACCTCGGTGTTGAACGCTTCCGCTTCGGTCAGGTCGAGGCTGACGATCAGGTCGGTGTCGTTACCGGACTCGCCTGGACGGAAGTCGGCGGCGAGCTGCTGACGGTCGAAGGCGTCATGATGCCCGGCAAGGGCCGCATGACGGTGACCGGCAATTTGCGCGACGTGATGAAGGAATCGATTTCGGCGGCGGCCTCCTATGTCCGCTCGCGCGCCGTCGATTTCGGCATCGAGCCGCCGCTGTTCGACAAGCGCGACATCCACGTGCACTTGCCGGAAGGCGCCACGCCGAAGGACGGCCCGTCTGCAGGTGCTGCCATGGCGACAGCCATTGTATCGGTACTGACGGGTATTCCGGTCCGGGCGGATGTGGCGATGACCGGCGAGATAACGCTTCGCGGCCGCATCCTGCCGATCGGCGGGCTCAAGGAGAAGCTGCTCGCCGCACTGCGCGGCGGCATCAAGAAGGTGCTGATCCCGGAAGACAATGCCAAGGACCTGGCGGAGATTCCGGACAATGTGAAGAACGGCATGGAGATCATTCCGGTCTCACGTGTCGGCGAGGTGTTGCGCCACGCGCTGGTGCGTATGCCGGAGCCGATCGAATGGGTCGAGCCGGTCAATCCGCCGGCTGCGACAGACAGTGCCGACGACGCTGGAAAGTCCCTGGCGCATTAGAGCGCCGGGCGTCCATCTGGACGCACAAAGGACGCTCTAACGCCCAGACTTGCGCATGGCCCTTGCCGCAAACCGGCTACGGTTTTCGGGGCCATGCGTTGGTTTTCGTCGAGGTTGCAGCGCACAAACGGAGAGCCGGGCCTGACGCCCGGCTTTTTCATGTGAAAAACCCCGGAATTCCGGGCTTTTTCCGCTTTTTTCCTGCCTTTTCGACTTGGTTGCGGGAGCGCTTCTTTCTAAAGTCCGTTTCCTGCCGGATGAGTCGATAGTTCCGGTGTTCTCATGGAAGGGAATTTTTATGAACAAGAACGAACTGGTGTCCGCTGTCGCCGACGCCGCGAGCATTTCGAAGGGTGACGCGCAGTCGGCGGTCGATGCGGTATTTTCCGTGATCACCGGCGAACTGAAGAAGGGCGGCGATGTCCGGCTTGTCGGCTTTGGCAATTTCACCGTGTCAAAGCGTGCCGCCTCGACCGGCCGCAATCCTCAGACCGGCGCCGAAGTGAAGATCCCGGCGCGTACCGTGCCGAAGTTCTCGGCCGGCAAAGGCCTCAAGGACGCAGTCAACTAAGCGTTTTTTCTTTTCAGAGACCTCAGAAAAGCCGGGCTTGCCCGGCTTTTCATTTTGGTGCCCTACGCCGGTTCATGCGACCAGAAAAGCCGGGCTTGCCCGGCTTTTCATTTTGGTGCCCGACGCTGACGCGACGCGGCCGGCTTATGCGGTCGGCGCATCAGTGCGCATAAGACCTTCCTCCTTGAGATCCGCCCAAAGTGCTGCGGGCAGTTTCGCATCGAGCAGCGAGCGATTGCTCTCGACTTCGCTCGGCCGTTGGCCACCGGGGATCACCGAAACGACTGAAGGATGCAGCAGCGGGAATTGCAGGGCGGCCTCGATCAGCCTGACACCATGACGCTTGCAGACGTTCTCGATCCCGGCGACCCGGTCGAGTATGTCCTTCGGCGCTTCGGAGTAGTTGTAGTAGGCTCCGGGCTTCGGCCCTGTTGCGAGGATGCCGGAGTTGTAGGGTCCGCCGAGAACGATGCCGATGCCGCGTGCCTGGCAGAGCGGCAGGAAGGACGTCAGCGCCTCCTGTTCCAAGAGCGTATAGCGCCCGGCCAGCAGGAACAGATCGAAGTCGCCGCGCTCAGCCAGCGTCTGCGCGACCTGCCACTCATTGATGCCGCCGCCGAACGCCTTGATCACGCCCTGGTCGCGCAGCGACAGCAGGCCGTAATAGCCCGAGCGCATGAACTCCTCGATGCGCCGGTCGGAGGCTTCCTTGCTGCCATGCGTGAAGATGTCGACATCGTGCACGAAGAGGATGTCGATCCGGTCGACGCCGAGGCGCTCAAGCGAGGCTTCGAACGAGCGCATGACACCGTCATAGCTGTAGTCGTACACCTCGCGGCGTGATGGCGTGTCGAAGAACTTGCCGATGCCGGTGCGCTCTTCGGGCGGGCAGGCACGCATGATGCGGCCGACCTTGCTCGACAGCACATAGTCGTCGCGCTTCTTGCCGCGCAGGAACGGGTTGAGCCGCGTTTCCGAGAGGCCGAGCCCATAGAGCGGCGCGGTGTCGTAGTAGCGGCAGCCGGTCGCCCAGGCGGCCTCCAGCGTAGCGTTGGCGTCCTCGTCGGAGACGGCACGGTAGAGATTGCCGAGCGGCGCCGCGCCGAAGCCGAGCTCGGTGAAACTGATGCCGCCATTGCCGATGCGGTCGAAATGCCGTGTCTTCATATCCTGCTGTTTGCCTCGCCTGATTTGTCTGACATGACACTATCACGCCTGTGATCAGGCAAAAGCATAGCTGCGCGTTGGACACGCATTTTCGCGGTTGCTAGCATGAACGAAATCAAGCTGTTCGTGGCAGCAAGAGCGGCAAATACCAGGGTGATTTTTCAATGGCGGGTTTGCGGTGAGCGACAAGAGCAAAAGCCTGTTCGAGACCTCACTTGAGGAGCTGGGTGGCGTGCTGGCACGCATCGACGAAAGCCGGATCGACGCCGCCTGCAAAACGCTAGCCGGCGCGCGACAGATCGTCGTCTATGGCTGCGGCCGCGAGGCCTTGCAGGTCAAGGGTTTTGCCATGCGGCTCTACCATTTGGGCCTGCCGGTTTCCGTGGTCGGCGACATGAACACGCCGCCGCTGGGGCAGGGCGATGTCTTCCTGGTCAGTTCCGGGCCGGGAGAAACCTCGACCGTGCTGACCCTGATGCAGGTCGCGCGCCAAGCAGGTGCAACCAATCTCCTGCTGACCGCCCAGGCCGAAGGCAGCGCGGCAAGGCTTGCCGACTTCACGCTGCTCATTCCCGCGCAGACCATGGCCAACGATCAGGGGGCGCAAAAAACATCGGTCCTGCCGATGGGCTCGGTGTTCGAAGGCGCGCTGTTCCTGCTGTTTGAGGTGATGGTGCTGAAGCTTAGGGAATTGACCGGCGTGTCGCCCGAAGCCATGCGCGCCCGCCACACCAACATGGAATAGATCATGCGCTATGAACTGATGCTGCCACACCAGATCCGCAGGGCGATCGCCGAGAATTGGCCGGTCGCTCTGCCGCTCGGCGTGCTGGAATACCATGGCGAGCATATGGCCGTCGGCATGGACACGCTGGCCGTCATCAAGACGCTGGAGCTGTTCGAAAAGGAGAAGGACGTCGTCATCCTGCCGCCCTTCTACTACGGTGCGGCAAGCTATGCGGTGGCGCCGCCGGAAGGCAGCGGCTCGGTGCAGGTCGGCGGCAATGCGCTGGCGCCGTTCGGCGAGGAGCTGTTCTACAGCCTGTTGCGCATCGGCTTCCGCAACATCCACGCCATTATCCACCACCAGACCGAGAACTTTGTCGCCGGCATGCCGACCGATCTGGCGTTCAAGGCCGCCGGCCGCCAGGCGATCTTCCGCTTCCTCGAAAAGGAGCGCGGCGAGGGCTGGTGGGGGTCGCAGGCGATGGCGGACTATTATTCAGGACACGCGGCGGGTGAAAATTTCTTCAACTGGGTGCAGGTGCATCCGCTGATGTCGGCTGACATGAACGGCAAGTACCCGTTCGACCATGCCGGCATTGGCGAGACCTCGCTGATGCTGGCGCTATGCCCGGAGGCTGTCGATGCCAATCACTTCGCCGACAATACCGGCTGGTACACGGCGAGCGCCAAGGATGCTTCGGCAGAGCTCGGGCAGAAGGGCGTCGCCATGATCATGGACCACCTGCGGGCAATATTGGGACGCTAGCGCGCGGCTTCCCTTCTCCCACAAGGGGGAGAAGGTAAGAGGGCGCCATGCTACTTCACCGCGCCCGCGGTCATGCCCATGATCAGATAGCGCTCCAACGCGATGCCAATGACGGCGAGCGGCGCGATGGCCGCCGTCGCTAGTGCCGCCATCGACCACCAGTTGATGCCTTGCGAGCCGGTCTGGCTCGCCACCATGACCGGGATCGTCTTGGCGTCGGTCGAGGTCAAAAGGGCGGCGAAGAAATACTCGTTCCAGCACAGCACCATCGCCAGGATGAAGGCGGCGACCATGCCCGGCAGCGCGATCGGCATGACGATGCGGAAGAACGCGCCCCAGATCGACAGCCCGTCGACAAGGGCGGCTTCCTCGAGCTCGACCGGGATCGAGTTGAACTGGTCGCGCATGATCCAGATGACGATCGGCAGCACCATCAGCGTGTAGAGCAGGATCAGCCCGATGCGCGTGTCGAGCAGGCCGACCTCGCGGTAGAGCACCAGGAAGGGCAGCGCCAGCACCACCGGCGGCAGGATCAGCTGCGACAGGAAGAAGAACGAGATGTCCTCGTTCTTGAACCAGGCGAAATGGTAGCGATAGCGGGTGAGCCCGTAGGCGGCGAGGCTGCCGATGATGATGGCGAGGCTCGACGCGCCGACCGAGGTGATCACCGAATTCATGAAGCGCTTGAGGAACTCCTCGCGCACGGTCGAGGTCTGGAAGATCGAGTCCGGCGACAGGCCGAGCGAACGCCAGCCCTTCCAGTCCGGCTGGAAGTCGACGAAGGGGATGAGATGGCCTTGCGTGACGTCGACTGCGGTTTTGAACGAGGTCGTGATCGTCCAATAGATCGGGAACAGGCAGATGAACGCCCAGAAGGCCAGCGCGCCATAGATGAAGACGCGGCTGGCGAGGAAGCTCGCCGGCGAGCGGATCTCCGAGGCGACATATTCGGTGGTCTGAACGCTCATCGGGCTCAATTCACCCCCATCTTGCTTTAATTGACATTGCGGACAAAACGGTTGGCAAATTTCAACAACCACGTGACGAACACGACGATGATCACCAGATAGGCCATCGCCAGCATGGTTCCGTAGCCGACATTCGAGCGGTCGCGGTATTCGCGGTAGATGAAGCTCGACACGGAATCGGTGGCGCCGCCGGGGCCGCCGGACGTCACGGTGATGATGATGTCGGCAAGCTTCAGCTTGAAGATGATGCGCAGGACCACCGCCGTCACCGACACCGGCAGCATCAGCGGGAAGGTGACCTGCCAGAAGGTCTGCCACGCATTGGCGCCGTCGACGCGTGCGGCTTCGAGCACCTCGCGCGACATCGCCTGCAGCCCGGCCAGCAGCATGATCATCATGAACGGAATGAAGGTCCAGGCATCCAGTATCATGATCGATATGCGCGCGATGATCGGATCGGAGAAGAAGGCCGGATTTTCCCAGCCGAGATGGCGCGCCAGCGTTGCGGCCGGTCCGAACCTGTATTCCATCAGCGATTTTCCGATCATCCACGACACCGCGACCGGCGACAGCATCAGCGGCATCAGGAAGACGACGCGGAAGAATTTTCGCGCCCGGATCTGGGCGTTGAGGAGCAGCGCCAAGCCGAAGGCAATGACATATTCGACCGCCACCGCCAGCACGTAGAGCACCATGTTGAACAGCGCGTTGCGGTAGTAGGGATCGCCCAGCATCTGCCAGAAATTGTCGAGCCCGTTGAACCGGCGGCCGCTGAAGGAACTGAGGTTCCAGTCGGTGAGTGCGATGTAGAAACCGAACAGCGTCGGGAAGATGACCATGGCGATGGTGAACAGCAGCGCCGGCAGCAGAAACAGGGCACGCTGGCCGTCTTCGCCGCGCGTCAGCACCTGGCCGACACCGATCGCCACGCCCCACAGCACATAGGCATAGACGACGGGGCGCCAGGTCTCGAAGCCGATCGTATCGGGGCTGCCCTTGTAGAGGATCTCCAGCACGATCGTCGCCAGCAGGCCAAGCGTCGCAACGGCCATCAGCGCCCAGCCAAGGCGTTTACGGCCTGGAGAGATCAGATCGGAAGTGCCGGCATCTGCCGGCCACGGGTTCGCGGTCGATGTCTGGTCAGCCACAAATCTCGCCCGTTTGAAGGCTCTCGAGGAGCCGGAGCCTGTCTAAAGTGGTCCGGCGTTGCCGCCGGACCACGGTTCATAGGCCAGCCTACATGCCGAGCGAAGCTTTGTAGAGCTTGATCTGGTTGTCGCGCCCGATCTGGTCGGTCAGCTTCTCCCATGCCGCCGCGATGGCGTCGGCGCCTTCCTGCGCCTTCATCTTGCCCGCGAAAGTGTTGGCCAGGATGTCCTCGGCGGCGCTGTAGTACTGGAAGATGCCGGGGATGCGTGGCTCGATCGCCGCGTTCGGATGGTTGTAGCTGTCGGATTCCGATTTGAGGTAGGAGGTGATGAAGGCCTCGTCGTAGCCGGCCGCCACCCATTCGGGAATGTCGAAATGCGAGTTGCGGTAAGGCTGGAAGCCCGACGGATACATCGCCGTCCAGATCGACAGGTCCTTGCCGCCGAGATGGGCTGCAGCGGACCATGCCGCCTTCTTCTTCTTTTCGTCGGCATCGACGCGGGCCATGACATAGACGCCCCAGCCGAGATAGGCGCAGTTGGGCGCATAGTTCGGGCCGCTGGCGAGCTTGTCCCAGGCGCCGGTCTTCGCATTGTAGACATCGTCCGAGCCCGGCAGGATCGAGAAGCCGGTGACGTCGCCGACGACGGAAGAGTCGTTGGTCTTGACGTTGGAGCCGACGTCGCCCCACCAGGTGACCATCGAGCCGGTGCCGGCCAGGAACTGCTGGAAGGCGGTCGTGTTCGGATCGGCGTTGATCTGGTCGGCGGGTTCGGAGGGCAGCGCGTCGATGACGTCCTGGATGGCGCGCACCCAGGCCGGATTGTTGACGCGCGGCTTCATCGTGTCGGCGTCGAACAGCCAGGCCTTGTCGTCGGGGTGCTTGGCATAGGCGGTGGCGCGGCTGCCAAGGAAATAGAAGCCGAAGCCGCCCCAGGGCTTCGGCGCGTCGAGATAGCCATAGACGTCCTGGTCCTTGAGCTTCTTGCCCTTCAGGAACTTGGTCACCGCCTGAACCTGCTGCCAGGTCTTCGGCACGCCCCATTCACCTTCGCCGCCGCCGTCCTTCCAGGCCTTGGCGAGGTCGGCATCGGCGAACACGTCGGTGCGGTAGTTGAAGTTGTGCGCGTCGCCGTCGACGGTCACGCGGTATTGCTTGCCGTCCCAGGTGCCGACCGGCGGCTTCAGATAGCTGACCAGATCGTCGAAATCGATCTGGGTCTTGACCCAGTCGGGCATTTCCGACGTCAGGCCCTTGCCGCAGACATCACCTTCGAACGGCGCGCCCATTTCGATGATGTCGAAGTCGACGGTCCCGGTCGCGATCGACTGCTGCAGGCGGGCGTTGTAGTCGGCCTGCGCCAGGTCGATCCAGTTGATCTTGGCGCCGGTATAGGTCTCCCATGGCTTCAGGAAGCCGCGGAACAGCACATTGTGCAGGTTCTGGTTGTTGAGACCCATGAAGGTCAGCTCGACGCCGGCGAATTCGCCTTCCTTGACATTGGCCTTGGTGGCTTCGAGGCAGAGTTCACCGACCTTCTGGAAATCGGCGTCCGTCGGCTGGCCTTTGCCGACGCCGGGGATCTGCAGGATTTTTGTGCGCAATTCGCTTGCCGCGGAGGCCGGGCGCGTCAAGGCGCCAAGTCCGGCGCCGGATGCGGCTGCGATCGCGGCCATGCTTGCCGCACCCTTCAATATGTCGCGCCTTGTGGCGCCGGCTCGAACCAGTTTGTCGTAAAGACCCGTTCTCATCGCCTATTCCTCCCAGAACATCAGTGTGAATAAATCGGCCAACTGTCGGACGCCGGAGCGCCAACGATGCTCCCGTTTCGGAAACGAATTAGGCAGGACCCCACCCTGCGTCGATTGAAGTTCCGATTGCGGATCGGGCACCGACATTTTGACCAGCGCCTGCCACTATTCTCACAACCCAACGCCGTGTCAACGAGAGCGGGTTTTTATCTATAAGGGACCGACTTGCCCTGGCAGGTCGCGTTGGTTAGCTTCTGCGCCTACGGCTAATGGAGCCGATGGGGGAGACATGGCGCAAGTCGCGATCAGCAAGGTGGCCAAGGCCTTTGGAACGGTCAAGGTTCTGCACGAAGTCAGCGTCGATATCGCAGACGGACAGTTCGTGGTGCTGGTTGGCCCTTCGGGTTGCGGCAAGTCCACGCTGCTCAGGATGGTGGCCGGGCTGGAGACCGTCTCCGCCGGCACGATCGCCATCGGCGACCGCGTCGTCAATCATCTGCCGCCGGCCAAGCGCGACATCGCCATGGTGTTCCAGAACTATGCGCTCTATCCGCACAAGACGGTCGAGCAGAACATGGCCTTCGCGCTCAAGCTCAGGAAAACCGATCCGGCCGTGGTCGCCGAGCGGGTCAAGCGCGCCGCCGACATCCTCGACCTCAATCCCTATCTGAAGCGCTATCCCCGCCAGCTTTCCGGCGGGCAGCGCCAGCGCGTGGCCATGGGCCGCGCCATCGTGCGCAATCCGCAGGTGTTCCTGTTCGACGAGCCGCTGTCCAATCTCGACGCCAAGCTGCGCGTGCAGATGCGCACCGAGATCAAGGAACTGCACCAGAGGCTGAAGACCACCACCATCTACGTCACCCACGACCAGATCGAGGCCATGACCATGGCCGACAAGATCGTTGTCATGCGCGACGGCCGCATCGAGCAGGTCGGCGCGCCGCTGGAACTGTTCGACCGCCCGGCCAACCTGTTTGTCGCCGGCTTCATCGGCTCGCCTTCGATGAACCTGCTCAAGGGCACCATGCGCAAGGGCGACAAGCCCGGTGTCGACATCGCAGGCACGCTGTTCCCGATCGGATCGGGCAATGCCGCGCAGGACGGTCAAGCGGTCGTCTATGGCGTGCGACCGGAGCACCTCGAGATCCATCCCGACGGCGTGCCGGCGAAGATTTCGGTGGTCGAGCCGACCGGCTCGGAAACGCTGGTGTTCCTGCGCTTCGGCGAAGGCGAGATGGTGGCGCTGTTTCGCGAGCGCCACGACTTCAAGCCGGGCGATACGCTGAAGCTGAAGCCAAGGCTCGACCAGATCCATCTTTTCGACGCAGAGACCGGCAAGCGTCTCTGATCCCAACTCACGAGGAATACCATGCTCAAAGGCATCAACCCGCTGCTCAATGCCGACGTGCTGCAGGCATTGCGGGCAATGGGGCATGGCGATGATCTGATCATCGCCGACACCAATTTTCCGTCCGATTCGGTGGCGCGCCAGACGGCGCTCGGCCGCGTGCTGCGCATCGATGCCTCGGCCGCGCAAGTGGTCAAGGCGGTGCTGTCGCTCTACCCGCTCGACACGTTCGTCGACGATTCGGCCGCGCGCATGGAAATCGTCGGCAAGCCGGACGAGATTCCTGCAGTGCAGAAGGAAGTGCAGAAGGAAGTCGATAAGGCCGAGGGCAAGTCGTGGCCGATGATCGCGGTCGAGCGCTACGCCTTCTACGAGCGCGCCAAACAAGCCTATTGTGTCATCCAGACCGGCGAACGCCGCTTCTATGGCTGCTTCGCCTTCCGCAAGGGCGTCGTGCCGCCGGATGCGGAGTAGCGGCATGGCTTCGGGCAAGCCGGTCGTCATATTGGGTG
>NZ_RZPI01000229.1:0-7579 GCF_003998715.1 Mesorhizobium sp. M7A.F.Ca.CA.002.15.2.1 | reverse complement strand
GAGGGGAGGCTCGGTGCTGAAGCTCAATGTCACGACGGACGCCGAGACCCCGCTGAGCTTCCCTGTGTCGCTTCGCGGCCTGACCGCGGCGCTCGACCGCATGGTGGCGTTGAGCGCAAATTAGGGTGCGCGCTGACCAGCTTTTGGCCGCAGTGAGCCACATGAAGCGTACGCCGGCCGCCGCGATGGAGTATTTTTGGACGCGGCATCCAAAGGGGCGTGCCTGAAAAAGGGCTCAACTTCAGGTTGGATCATCGACAGCCGCTATCCGAACCGGCCATGATTCTGGCCATACCGGCCCACTGGCCTGCCGTTTTTTGTGCTTTCCCACTGAATGCGGCGTCTGGATACAACCGCAGCGAGCCGACGTTATGTGCTATTTTTGCTACATCTCGCAGCCTTGTTGCCCAAAAAGGCTATTTAGCGATCTCTAAATCAATAATCGCTCACATATTTCGTGAATCTGTGAATAATCCACCGACGGGCAGGCCTTGGCTTGGTTAGCGCTCTGAAAAGGACGCTGGGGAAACGTTAGGGTGGGATTAATGAATACGACAAACATGTCGACCATAGGCAGGCGCCTTGGTCTTTTGATGGCGGCCACCATGCTGACCTGCGGCAGCGCTCACGCGCTCACGCTCAAGGAGGCGATGGCTGTCGCGGTGGAGTCCAATCCCGAGATTGGACAGGCGATCGAAAATCGCGAAGCCATCGAGTTCGAGTTGCGGCAGGCCAAGGGCCTTTATCTTCCCAGTGTCGATGTCGAGGCATCGGCTGGCGTTCGCCGGCTCGACAATCCGTCCCGGCGCTCTCTTTCCATCGAAGGCGATGCGCTCTATCCGGCTGAAACGGATCTTACCGTTTCGCAGACGCTTTATGACAGCGGCGGAAGGCGGGCCGAATTGAACCGTCAGGCATCGCGCGTCGACGGCGCTTCGTTCCGCGTTCTGGAACGGTCCGAATTCATCGGGTTGTCCGTTGTCCAGGACTATCTGGAATACATGCTGCAGGCCTCGATCGTTGCCGAAGCGAAGAAGAATCTCGGCTTCCACCAGGCAATTCTCGGCGACATCCGGCAAGGCATCTCGGGCGGCGCGCTGAACGAGGCCGACCGTCAACAGGCCGAGGAACGGCTGTTCGCCGCCAAGGCGCGCATGCAGGAGGCGACCGAGGAACTGGAAGCGGCCAAGATCCGCTTCTTCAAAACCGTCGGAAAGCCACTGACCAGCCCTTCGAGGCCTGGCGATGTTTCGGCCGCACTCCCGCGCTCGCTCGACGACGCGATAGGGTTGGCGCGGGAAAGCAATCCGCGCGTACACATGGCCAACAGCGACATCGACGCGGCGGCCTCCCTCGTGGACGCTGCGCGGGCAAAATTTGGCCCCTCCATCATCGCTGAAGGTCGGGCCCGGGCAGGAACCGACATTGACGGCGACGATGGCGACACCACCGACCTGCAGGCGCGCGTGGTCCTGCGCTGGAACCTCTACCGCGGTGGCATCGACAAGGCCAACGAGCAGGAACAGATCCGCCGCACCAGTGAACAGCGTCTCGCGCTGCATCAGGTCCAGCGCGAAATCGAGGAAGCCGTTCGCACCTCATGGGATCGCCGTTTCCGGCAAGCCGATCTGGCAAAGACCCTGAGGCAACAAGCCGCTGCCAATGAGAAGCTGGTTGCTTCCTATCGCGAGCAGTTCAAGGTCGGACAGCGCTCGCTGCTCGACGTGCTCGATGCGCAGAATACACGGTTCAACACGGCAACGCTGGCGGATACCGCTTCCTACGCATCGCTGTTTGCCCAGTACCGGCTCCTGGCCGCGACCGGACAGTTGCTGAAAACGATGAATCTCGAGCCGGCAAAGCAAGCGACGGCCTATGCACGCACCGAGTTCGCAGCACCGGAAACCGCGGACACAGAAACCTATGCGCGGACGCCATCGGAGCAGAAGAACGACCTGCCATTCGATATTCTCGCTCCGGTGAGGAAGAAATAGGACAGCACAAGGTCCAGCGAGCGTCCTGACGGGCAGATCGTGAACCAGCAACCCAACATCCTCTCCCCGAAGGAGGCGTTCAAGGCCTGCTTCTCGGCCGTTGCCGGATATCTCGGCAGGCCGAGCGCGGAGACCGTGCTGTTTGCCGGCGTGCCGCTCTCGGACACGCGAATTGCGGCCGACGACATCAGGCACCTTGCCGAACGCATCGGCCTGGAAGTCACCGAGTTCAATCATCGCGATTTTCTCAGGGGGCGTATCGACCTGCCGGCCATCGTCTTTCGCGTCAGCCAATTGCCCGTCGCCCTGCTGGCTCTAGGCGAAGGCGATGCGTATATCACCGCGCCCCAGGAAGACGGCCGCACCACGATCGGCCGGTCGGAACTGGCCGCCAGCTACATCAGCGGCGGCGCTTCCTTTTCGATCACCTATGCCAATGCCGCCGAGACCATGTCGGTCGGCTCGGCGGCCAGGATCGAGCGAAGACATTGGCTTACGGGGACGATGGGCGCTTTCTGGCGCACCTACTCGAAAGTCGTCCTGGCGGCGGTGTTCATCAATCTGCTGGCCATAGCCTCGCCGATCTTCACCATGAACGTCTACGACAGGATCCTGCCGAACAAGGCGATATCGACACTGTGGGTCCTGGCTCTCGGCATCGGTGCGGTCATCCTGTTCGACCTGCTTTTGAAGACGGCAAGGGCTTCCCTCATCGACTATGCCGGGCGCAAGGCGGATCTGCGGATATCCTATCTGCTGTTCGAAAAAGTGCTGAACTCGTCGCTTTCGGCGCGCCCCGGCTCGACCGGCGAATACGCAAACAGGGTCACGCAATATGAGTTCGTCAGGGAGTTCTTCACCTCCAACACCATAAGCGTGTTCATCGACACGGCATTCGTCTTCGTCTTTCTCCTTGTGATCTATGCAATAGGCGGCTGGCTGGTGATCATACCGGCGCTGGCCTTCGTGATGTCCGTCATCGTCGGCCTGGTCACCCAGCGCCGCATCGGCAAGCGCGTCGCCGCCTCGATGAACGAAGCATCGCAGCGCCAGGCCCTGCTGGTCGAATCGATCTCGACGCTGGAGACCATCAAGTCGCTGCGCGCCGAGGCGTATCTGCTGCGGAAATGGGGAGAGCACTCCAAGAACGCCGCCAACACGTCCGAGAAGATCAAGCAGCTTTCGGCGGCGGCGGGCAACATCACCCAGTCCATACAGCAGCTGGTGACCGTCGCCCTGGTCGTGGCCGGCGCCTATGCCTTCTCGGAAGGGCATGTTTCGACAGGAGCAATCATAGGAACGGTGATGCTGGCGAGCAGGGCCGTGGCGCCGCTCGGCCAGATCGCCATAACGTTGTCCCGGTTCCGCCAGGCCATGCTCTCGCTGAGGATGGTGAATTCGATCATGGCTCAACCGGAAGATCGACCCGACACGGTGGGCTTCGTCAACCGCCCCATCCGCAAGGGGGCGATGGTGTTCAGGAATGTCGGGTTTGTCTATCCAGGCTCGGAAAACGAAGTTTTGACCGGCCTGAATTTCTCGGTCAAGCCGGGTGAGCGGATCGGCATCATCGGCCGCATAGGATCGGGAAAGACGACGATGGGTCGGCTGGTCGGCCGGCTCTTCCTGCCGACTTCCGGTGAGTTGCTGCTGGATGGGATCGACATTCGCCAGTATCACCCGTCCGAGGTTCGCGCCGCGGTCGGCATCGTTGCGCAGGCCGGCGACCTGTTCTCGGGCACCATCAAGGAGAACCTCCTGATGGCATGCCCCGAGGCTACAGACGAACAGATCATCGAAGCGGCAAAGGCTGCCGGCGTCGATGATTTCGTTTCACGCCACCCGCGCGGCTACGACATGAATGTCGGCGAGCGCGGCACCAATCTTTCCGGCGGCCAAAGGCAGACGGTGGCGATCGCGCGCCTGCTGCTGACCAAACCGAAAATCGTCTTTCTGGACGAGCCGTCGGGCTCGATGGATCTTGCTTCCGAACGCCAGTTGATCAAGCAGCTCAAAGTCGCCTTTGACCGCGACACCACGCTGATCGTCTCCACACATCGGTTCAGCATGCTTGAACTGGCCGACCGCCTGATCGTTATCGAACAGGGCAAAATCGTTGCCGACGGACCGAAGGACCAAGTCATACAGGCGTTGCAGAAAACAAGCGCCTGACAAAACAATTATTGCTGCATCCAATGCGTTGGGGCGTGGGAAATGCTTGCCAGGGAAGATCGGCCGCCGCTGTTTGCGTCGGCGTCCATATTCATCATCGGAGCGCTCTTCGTCGTTTTTGTCGCCTGGGCGTCCTTTGCCGAAGTCGATGAGATCGCACGCGGCGACGGCAAGGTCATACCTGCTTCCAAGACCCAGATCATCCAGGCGAGCGAGGCCGGTGTGGTTCAGGAAATCGCCGTGACGATCGGCCAGGTCGTCAAGAAGAACGATCTCATCATCCGCCTGGACAACACGCTCAACACGTCCAGCCTTGGCGAGCAGCAGGCCAAGGCGCGCGCGCTGGAAGTGCGCATAGCAAGGCTGAAATACGAACAGGCCGGCAATCTCTCGGGCCCATTTCCGTGCCCGCAGGACATCCAGTCGGTCGCTCCGCAAATCTGCGACAATGAACAGAAGCTGCTCATCGCCCGGCGCGGGAACTTCGACAACAAGCTGTCCGTGCTCAAGTCACGCCTCGATCAGCGCGAGAAGGAACTTGCCGAGGCGGAGGCCAATTCCGATCGTCTTACCAAGAACCTGGCGGTCAGCGACCAGGAGGCAAAACTCGTCGACGCGATGGTCAAGAAAGGCCTGATGGCAAGGACCGAGCAGCTCCGGGTAGAGCGCGAACAGACCGAACTCAACGGCCAGCTGAACCTTGCCGGCGAAACGATAAAGAAGATCAAATCGTCGATCACGGAAGCTCAGCTTCAGGTCGAGGAACTCGGCCTGCAATTGCAGCAGGAGGCGTTGGACGACCTTACCCAGGCGCTGGCGGACCTTTCGGTGGTGGATGAGACCATAAGGGGAGCCACCGACAAGGTCGCGCGCACCGATATCCGGTCTCCCGTGGACGGCATCGTCAACACGCTGGAGCTGAACACGGTCGGCGCCTTCGTCCAGCCTGGCGCCGTCGTGGCCGGCATCGTGCCAACCTCCGAAACGTTGCTGGTGGAGGCACGGGTCTCGCCGCGGGATGTCGCCTTCATCCGGCCCGACCAGGAAGCCCTTATCAAGGTCACCGCCTATGACTTCTCGATCTTCGGCGGCATCGAGGGCAAGGTCTCCAACATCACAGCCGACAGCCTGGTCGATCAGAAAACGGGGGAGCCCTATTATCAGGTGCGCGTGGCGACGGACAAATCGACCCTTCAAAGAGACGGCAAGGCCTATTCGATCATCCCCGGAATGATCTGCTCGGTCGACATCAAGACCGGGCGCAAGACGATCCTGCACTACCTCCTGAAGCCGATCAACAAGGCGCGCGAGGAGGCGATGAGTGAGCGGTAGCGCCAGCCCTCATCATTCCGATCGCGAGCGGCTGCTTGCGCCAGTCGCCGCCGAGGATTTCGGGCTGGAGTTTCGGGTCGTGGCGCGCGGTGGCATACGGCGCGGCATTCGTCTGGAGCGGGCATTCTGGATGTCGCTGAAGCAGATGGCCGAAAGCAGGAAGTGCACGATCGGCATGCTCATCGACGAGATCGCCGAAAGCCAGGCCCAGACAGGCAATCTGACATCCGCGATCAGGGTGGCCTGCATGCGTGGGTTGGGGGACGAAAACCTGACCTTGCGAAGGCTTGCATCGATCAACACCATCAACGCCATACTGGTCGCGTGCCCGTCTCCGGCCTTTGCCCTGGCTTCTTCGAAGAAGATCCTGTCGTTCAACGCGCCGTTCCAGCAACTGGTCAAGCGCCAATTGCCGATCGCCCCAAGCGATGACGCACGGCACGACCTCAAGCTGGCGCTGGACCTCAATGTGGCCGACATCTTCACGCGGCTCGACGCCAATGGCGAATCGCCGGTGGCCACCGGTTTTGTCATCGGCGCGGGTGACCGTCGATACCGGGGGCAATTGAATGCGGTGCGGGCCCCGGTGCTCGAGCCGGAGCTGCTGATGGCGTTCGTCTTCGGCGGCTGAATGCCCGCCAGTCTTTGGCGAGAACCTATGGCTTGGACTGGCCGAAACCCTATGGCTGAAAACCTTCGCCGGGTGCGACGGTTGCGAAACCGCCCTTGATGTCGGCCATCTGGGCGCCGCCCGGTCTTGAACCGTGGATCCAGGCCCGGTCCGTGCTGAACGAATAGAGCGGGACGTAATCCGGGAGATCGCTGTCACGCATAACGGTGTTGCTGAGGCTGTCGAGAATGAAGGTGCCGCTGCCTGTGCTCACCGACAGCACTGCGTGAAAGAAGCCTCTCTTGCGATCCTGGAGGACGACAAGCGCCATGCTTTGCGTCGGAATGCCGGCCCTCAGCAGGGCCGTCATCTTGAGGATGGCAAAATCCTCGCAATCGCCGGCTCGCCGCTCGAGAATCTCCGAAGGCTTCGCCCAATAGTCGAGCTTGCCGTAGACGACGCTGTCTTTCCTGTAGGCGATCAGGCGATTGACGCTGCTGTTGACGAAGGACAGCTTCTCGCTGAATCCCTTGCCTTGAGCGGCAGCGATCATGCCGGCAAAAGCCGTGCTCTTGTGCTCGCAGGGGCTGCCTGCCGAACAAGCGGTGATTGCCCGGTAGACAGGCGCCCAGCGCGCCGCGACGGGAAAATTGCGCATGGACAAGGCAACCGATCCGAAGACCCCTGGAATAATCGACGCGGTCTGCACCGGATCTATCCCGGCGTCATCTCGCGCCGTTGACGAGCCGTCCCCGCGGCCGACATCCGGGCCATAGCTGCCGGTGACCATGCCGATCCGGTAAGCGTCCGCAGGCTGCCAGGGCTGGGGCCTCGTCAGTGAAACACCGCCGAGACAGGGCGGCGTCTGGACCTTCTCCTGGGGCCTGCCGGGTGCGGGGATATCGCTGGCGAATGACGGCCCCGCCAGGCCGACAAGCCCGATTGCCAGCAGGAGCATCTGGAGCCCGGTTTTCCCCGGAACCGATTTTTGCTTTTTCATAACGCCCACCTTTGACTGTGGACGCTACCAATCTTGTCTCAAATTATTGGAAAGGAAGGTGGATAAATATCCAGCAACTGTCTTCATCTATTTTATTTAAAATTTTATTCAATTTTATACTTCGATTTACCAAAATATCCCGGCCAGTCCTCCGTTAGGGAAGCCTCCGGAAGCCACCATATATCAGGTTATATTGTCGCGGTTTACCACGTGTAAAAAATGCCGAGCAATGCATATCATAGTATATGAAATAGATTAGGGGGCAGTTGCAAAGTAGAAATGGCCGCTGTCTCTATCCGGTAAATATCGGAGGGGTTTCAGCCATGACGAACAATATCGAGTTGGACAGCTTTTCGGGTTCCTTGAACGAGCATTCCGCGTCCAGTGAACACGGCGATCAGGCATCGCCGGCGGAGATCCGGGTCGCACAGGCAAATTCGACGCAGCAGGCCGCACCGGCAGCGTCCGAAC
>NZ_RZPI01000228.1:0-7602 GCF_003998715.1 Mesorhizobium sp. M7A.F.Ca.CA.002.15.2.1 | reverse complement strand
TCTGCAAGACATACGGGAACAATTTTCACGCAATCGACCAATTGAACCTGTCGGTCAAGGACGGCGAGTTCTTGATTCTCGTCGGGCCGTCCGGCTGTGGCAAATCCACCGCGTTGCGGATGATCGCGGGATTGGAGGACGTCACCAGCGGCAGCCTTCGGATCGGCGGGGGCGACGTCGTCGACATGCCGCCCAAGGACCGCGACATTGCGATGGTCTTCCAGAGCTACGCTCTCTACCCGCATATGACCGTGTTCGAAAACATTGGCTTTTCGATGCGGCTGGCAGGCAAGCCGAAGGCCGAGCGCAAAAAGCGCGTGGACGAGATCGCCAAAACCCTTCAACTGACGTCTCTGCTGGACAGCAAACCCGCGAACCTTTCAGGCGGACAGCGTCAAAGGGTTGCCATGGGCCGCGCCATGGTGCGCGAGCCGGCAGCCTTTCTCATGGACGAACCCCTTTCCAATCTGGACGCGAAACTGCGTGTTCAAATGCGCGCCGAAATCACCAGTCTGCAAAAGCAGCTCGGCGTAACGACCATATATGTGACCCACGACCAAACCGAAGCCATGACGATGGGCGACAGGGTCGCGGTGTTGAAAGGCGGCGTGCTGCAGCAGGTCGACGCACCCAAGAGGCTCTATGAATCGCCGGTGAACGCTTTCGTTGCTGGCTTCATCGGGTCTCCTTCGATGAATCTTTTCGAGGCAACCCTGACGGGCGACGAACTGATGTCCGGCGCCTTGGCCATCCGGCTGCAGGATGCAGCCTTCGTGCGCAGGCCGGGCTTGAGGTCGTATGCGGGGCGCAAGGTCGTGTTCGGGATACGACCGGAGGATCTCTATGACAGCAGTCTCGAATCCGGCCGCAAGTATCAGACGATACCGGCAAAGGTGACCTCGATCGAAGAACTCGGATCCGAACAAATCGTCCATCTCAACATCGACGCGGTCCGGGTGGACTCCGGCGACCCTGACGCGGTGCAGGATTTCGGCCTGGCGTCGAATGCGGTGGCGAAATTCGAACCGGTCAGCACAGTCCGCTCCGGCTCGGAAATCAGCTTGGCCCTGGATGATGCCAAGCTCCATTTCTTCGACCCCGAGACGCATCTGGCAATCTGAATATCAGCGATAAGACCCGCGGGCGAGGGTGAGGCGCCTGCGTAAGAAGACTTCTGAATAATCAGACGATCGGCCGCATTGTGCGGGCGAATATAAAGAAGGAGGAGAAAATGACGTTTCGTATTAAATCCGCGATGCTGAAAATAGCCGCGGCCGCATGGTTGCTTGGCGCAACCGGCGCCATGGCGGATACGACGCTGGAATTCACCCAATGGTGGGAGCCCGAATTGCCGGCTGGCTCGCTCAGGTCAATTATGGACGAGTTCGAGGCGGCAAACCCCGGAATCAAGGTGACGCTGGTCAGCGGCCCCTACGCCACCACGCGAGACCAGATCTCGGTTGGTGCTGCAACCGGAACGCTCAGCGACGTCGTCGGTCTCGACGGCGCCTGGGTGAACAATCTGAATGCGCAGGGCGCACTCGCCGACATGAATCCGATGATGGATGCGAGCGGTTTCGACAAGAGCCAGGTCGCGGATATCATCAAGGTGGACGGCAAGGCCGTGATGTTTCCCGTGGCTTCGTTCGTCTATCCGGTCTTCGTGAATTTGGACCTCGCCGCCAAGGCGGGCGTGACCAAGCTGCCGTCGACCCGTGCGGAGTTTCTCGAAGCCGCCAAGAAGATGACGCACGCCGACCAGAACCAGTATGGCTGGGTGCTGCCCCTGTCGCTGCAAACGCCATCCGGCGTCCAGAACGACATGATGTCGTGGGTTTGGGCTTCGGGCCAGTCGATGATGGCGAGCGGCAAGCCGGACCTTGAGGGCAAACCGGTGGTGGATATGCTCACTTTCGTCAAATCACTCAATGACGCCGGCACCATCTCGCCCGGCATCGCCACCAAGACCGAGCAGGAAAAGGTCGAGGAGTTCGTCAACAACCGCGTCGGGATGATGATCGACTCGCTCGCGCATGTGAACCTCATCCGCAAGCGCAATCCCAAGCTGAACTTCGACCTCATCCCGGTCCCTGTCGTGGAAAACTATACCGGCAAGCGCGGCCTTCCCTATGCCTCCTGGGGCATCGGCATCTCTGCGGCTTCGAAACATCAGGAAGAGGCCTGGAAACTCGTCCAATATCTGATGAGTGAAAAGGTCAACGCCAAGCTCGTGTCGCTTGCAAACGCCTTCCCGGGCAACGTCAACGCCAAGCCCGATTTCGTGACCTCGGACAAGGCTTTCGGCAAGGCTTTTGAAATCTTCAAGACCGGTCATCTCGCCAATGAGTTCACGGGCCTGCCGGTGGCTGAAGACCTGATGACCCAGTTCGACGTGCAAGCCCAGAAGATGCTCGCCGGCGAGCAGTCTCCGGAACAAGCCGCCGCCGCCGCTCAGAAGGGCTGGATGGCGAAATTCTGATCGGCCTGTTCCCGTTTGCTGTCTTCGACCGGGTGACCTGACTTCGGGCAGGCCACCCGGCAACAACGGATCGGCATTCTGAGTGGACTTGTTTTCGAAAGCTTACCTTCCCTTGAAGGCGTATCCCAAGGTTGGCACATGACCCGGCAAAAGCGCTCCCACCACAAGCTCAAACGAGCGGTCGCACCCTACCTCTATCTGTCGCCCGCGCTGCTCATAGTCGGGCTCCTGATGCTGCTGCCGATGGTGACGGTGATTGCCTACTCGTTCCAGAACAGCGCGGTGCTGCGTCGTGACCCATCCTTTGCCGGACTGAAGCACTACCAGGCGATCTTCGACGACCCCGTGTTCTGGGCTTCGCTGTGGCACACGCTCTACTTCACATGCATGAGTGTCATTTTCCACATGACCATCGGCATGGTCTTCGCGCTCATGCTGAACAGCGACCGCATCAATCCGACGCTGCGCAATATTCTGCGTGTGCTCTACATACTGCCCTGGCTGTTCACCGCGGTGATCATCGCCGTGATCTGGCGCCTCCTGCTTGAGCCGAACGGTGTCGTGAACAGTATTCTCATGCAAATCGGCATCATCGGTTCCAAGGTCGAATGGTTTTCCTCGCCTGAGACCGCGCTGCATGCAGTCACTTTTGCCAATATCTGGGCGGGCTACCCGCTCTTCATGGTCAGTTTGCTCGCGGGTTTGCAGGGCATTCCCAAGGATTTCTACGAGGCCGCCGATATCGACGGGGCGAAAGCCTACCAGAAGCTGATCTTCATCACCATTCCGCAGCTGATGCCGATCATCATCAGCATCTCGCTGCTCGACTTCATCTGGACCATGCAGGTCTTCCCGCTAATCTGGATAACGACGGGCGGTGGCCCGATCTACTCGACCGAGGTCCTCAGCACCTACACGTACAAGCTGGCATTTTCGAGCTACAACCTGTCGCAGGCTTCGGCCAGCGCCGTGGTCATCCTGCTGATCTCTCTCGGCCTGACGCTGTTCTATATTCGCTATCAAAAGGCTCGGTAATCACCATGAGGAAAAGGCACACGCCGAAAGACAGGCTGATCACCGTGGCGCTCCATGTAGCGCTTGCAGCAGGGCTCTTTTTCGCGGCATTCCCGATCTACTGGATGCTGAGCAGCTCGTTCAAATCGAATACCGAAATCTTTGCCCTGCCGCCAACCATCCTGCCAAAGGCGTTCACGCTGGAAGCGTATGCAGCCATCCTTGGCGACCCGGTAAAGCTGCGCTTCTTCTTCAACAGCTATTTCGTGGCGGGAGCGGTGACCGTGCTGACGGTGCTGATCGCCTTGCTGGCGGCCTACGGGTTCAGCCGCTTCAATTTCCGCGGCAAGGGCAGCCTGAACACAATCATCATCAGCACGCAGACGATTCCGCCGATCACACTTTTGATCCCCTTCTTCGGGCTTGTCGTCTCATACGGTATCTTCGACACCTATGTCGCACTGATCCTGACCTACCTGGTGTTTACGCTGCCCTACGCGATCCTGCTGATGACGGGATATCTGAACACCTTGCCCCGCGATCTCGATGAAGCCGTGGCTGTCGACGGCGGCAGCAGCTGGACCGCGCTTTGGCGGGTGATTGTCCCGATTTCACTGCCTGGTATCGTGGCGACGTCGGTCTACACCTTCCTGTTGTGCTGGAACGAATTTCTCTTTGCGCTGACGCTGACGAAGTCGACGTCCATGCGCACGGTCCCGATCGGCATCCAGCTGTTGATGGGGCAGCATGCCTTCGAATGGAACCAGATGATGGCGATGAGCGTGCTCGGCTCGCTACCGCTCTTGCTCATCTACCTCGTTGCCCAGAGATACTTCCTCGCCGGCATGACCGCGGGCTCGGTCAAGTAGGATGTTCATCCCACGGCGACGCAGGGTGGCATCAATCAATAAGCGGTATCAAGGATTGAAAGGATGAACGTGAAAGACCTCAAAGTCGGCTGCCAGACCTTCACCTGGGAAATGCTGGGAGACCGGTTCACCGGCGGCCCCGACGATCTGCTGAGGGCGATCTCTGACGGTGGCTATGCCGGCATCGAGATCACCGACACCATGATCGGACATTATGGCAACAAGCCGGAGGAGTTCGCCGCCGCGCTGAAGGCGTGGGGGCTGACGCTGGTTTCCTTCGCCTTTGGCTCGCACAGCGGTTTTACGTCGAAGGAGGAGATCGGCGCCGACCTCGAAACCGCCAAACGCTGGATCGATTTCGCCGCCGCCTTCCCGAATGCGCTGGTGTCGATGGGCTCGGCCACGGTGGTGTCCGACGGCCCGCGCGACGAGAAGTTCGCCATCGCGGCCGAGGTCTACAACCAGGCCGGCGAGCTTGGCCGCAGGGACGGTGTTCAGGTCGCGGTGCATCCCAGCTCGCACCACAACACGCTGCTGTTCGACCGCGCCGATTACGACGCGATCTTTGCCTTGCTCGACCCCGACCTGGTCGGCTGGGTACCGGATACCGGCCATATACTGCGCGGCCACAAGGACATGTCCGATACGCTGCGCACCTACCGCGACCGCATCCGCTACATCCACCTCAAGGACGTCGATGCCAACGGCAGCTGGGCCATGCTCGGCAAGGGCGTCTGCGACACGCCGGCGGTGATCGAGATCGCCAACACCGCACCGCGCTTCAACGGCTGGCTGGTGCTGGAGGAGGAATCCGAAACGGCCGCCGCCGATCCCGCCGGCGCGGTAAAAACCAACCGCCAGACAATGCGCAGCTTGGGCGCCTGAAGAACGAGACGATGATCAAGAAACAGGACAGACGCCTCAGGGTCGGTGTGCTCGGCTGCGGCCCCATCGCGCAGTTCGCGCATCTGCAATCCTGCGTGAAGGCTGGGAATGCCGACCTCTACGCCATCTGCGACGCGGCACCCGATCTGCTCGCCCGCATGGGCGCCACCTACGAGCCGCAAAAGATGTATGCCGACTACGACGCCATGCTCGCCGATCCCGAACTGGAAGCGGTGATCGTCGCCACGTCGGACGCCTATCACGTGCCGATGTCGATCAAGGCGCTCGATGCGGGAAAGCATGTCCTGTGCGAAAAGCCGATCGGCACCTCGGTGGAGGAAGGCGAGGCGCTGGCCCAGGCGGTCAGGCGCTCGGGCAAGGTGCTGCAGGTCGGGCATATGAAGCGCTTCGACCCGGCGCTGGAGGCCGCGCACGACTTCGTCCGCGACGAGATCGGCGAGGTGCTGGCGCTGAAGGCCTGGTACTGCGATTCCACCCATCGCTACACCAACACCGATGCCATTCAGCCGCTGCCGGTCACCAGCAAGCTGGCGAAGAAGCCGACCGGCAATCCCAAGGCTGATCTCAGGCAATATTTCATGCTGGCGCACGGCTCGCATCTCGTCGATACGGCGCGTTTCCTGTGCGGCGATATCGTTGCCGTGCGCGCCCGCCTCAATGAGAAATTCGGCGCCTATTGCTGGTTCGTCGAGACCGAGTTCGCCAGCGGCGCGCTCGGGCATCTCGACCTGACCGTTGCCGTGCGCATGGACTGGCACGAAGGTTTTCAGCTCTATGGCGAGAACGGCTCCGTCATCGCGAAAACCTTCAACCCCTGGTACTTCCGCGCCAGCGAGGTCGAGATATTTCACGAGAAGACCGCCACCGCCCACAAGCCGCTCGGCGCCGACGGCCACTTCTTCCGCCGCCAACTGGAAGGCCTAGCGGATACAGTCCTGAACGGCACGCCGATGCGCGGCGCCAATGTCGAGGACGGTATCGCCTCGATCCGCGCCATGGTCGCCATCGCGCGTTCGGTCGAGACAGGTGAACGGGTCGAACTCGCCTCGGTTTCGGGAGCGGTCTGATGCGTCTCGGCATTTTCGCCAAGACATTTGCCGGCACAGAGCCGGCTGCCGTGCTGACGGCGGTTAAGCAGGCTGGCTATGAGACGACGCAGTTCAATCTCGCCTGCGCCGGCCTGCCGTCGATGCCGGATGTCGTGCCGGCAGATGCCATCGCTTCCGTCCGTGCCGCAGTGCGATCGTCAGGCGTTTCGCTGGCCGCGCTGTCGGGCACCTACAACATGGCGCATCCCGACAAGGCTGTGCGCGACGATGGTCTTCGCCGTCTTGCCGTCGTCATCGAGGCGGCGGCGGCCCTCGGTATTCCGCTGGTCACGCTCTGCACCGGCTCGCGCAATGCCGCCGATCAATGGGCGTATCATCCCGACAATAGCACGCCGGCCGCTTGGTCCGACATGGCCGCCGAGATGGAGAAAGCGCTGGCGCTTGCCGAAGACGCCGGCGTCGATCTCGGCATCGAGCCCGAGCAGGCCAACATCGTTACCTCGGCCAGGGACGCGACCAGGCTGATCGCCGAAATGGGATCGAAGCATCTGAAGATCGTGCTCGATCCGGCGAACCTGTTCGAGCACGCGACGCCACACGAAGCGCGCGCCATCGTCGCCGCCGCGATCGACGAGGCTGCCGGCCATATCGCCATGGCGCACGCCAAGGATCGCTCTGGTGACGGCCGCTTTGCCACCGCCGGACAAGGCATCGTCGATTTTCCGCATTTTGTTTCACGGCTGAAGGCAGCGGGCTTCGACGGATCGCTCGTCACCCACGGGCTGTCCGCCGATGAAGCCCCCGGCGTCGCAGCCTTTCTGCGGGGACTCCTCTGATGGGCGCCGCGCCGGCGATCCTGCTTCGCGACGATGCATCGCTTCGTGTCTTCGACACGGGGCAGGGCAGGCCTCCCGTCGTCTTCCAGCACGGCCTCGGCGGTGATGCGGCACAAGTAGCGCAGAACTTTCCCGATGGTCCTTCATACCGCCGACTGACCGTCGAATGTCGCGCTCAGGGCGGCTCCGGCGCCGGCAGCAAGCGTCCTTTTTCGATCGAGATGTTCGCCGACGACGTGTTGGCTGCCGCCGATGCCGCCGGCCTCGACCGTTTCGTCGCCGGCGGCATCTCGATGGGCGCGGCAATCGCCTTGCGGCTTGCGGCCCGGCACCCGGATAGGGTCACAGGTCTCGTGCTTGTTCGCCCTGCCTGGGCTTTCGACGCGGCATCGCAAAACATGCGCCCTTACGTGGAAGTGGCGGAGCTCATCCGCGGCCGTCCGCTGGAT
>NZ_RZPI01000227.1:0-7649 GCF_003998715.1 Mesorhizobium sp. M7A.F.Ca.CA.002.15.2.1 | reverse complement strand
CCCCGGCCGTGACCGGTGCTACTCTTTCCCGGCTCATCAATCGGATGGCCCGGCTCATCAATCGGATGGCGGCGAAGACGAGTGCAGCGCCTGCAAATTGCAGGAACTGGACCTGCGACACCGGGTGGCCGGTCAGCAGGGATTTGCCGACCAGGGCATTGGTGGACCACAACGCCACCGCACCGGCAGCGAAGACCAACGCGGATATCGAGCCGGATCCCTGCCGAAACAATCGGCATGGGATTCTATTTTGCTGTTCGACCATGATCCTGTCCGAAAACCGGTTCCGACTTTTCGGGATCATGGTTCACTATCATGATTCCCTGGCTCCGCCCGGAACCGGAGCATCGACGGCGGCGGGCACGGGATGCTCCGCCTCGAACCGACGGTAGGCCGGGAGCTGGTTGGTCCAGACATCTTCGGCCAGTTCGCTGACCCACTCACGGTCGTGGTCATTGTCGGCGGCGAGATAGAACATTCTGTTGTCGTCGACATAGGGTTTGGCCACCGAGCGCTGGTTGAGCACCAGCGTGACGCGCTCGCCGAACCGGATCGGCGCGGTGCGATGCAGGACGCCCAGGAACTGGCCGAGCGTCGCGTAGTTCATCTTGTGATCGATGCGCATGACACTGTTGCGCGGGATCTCGCGGCCGGATTCGAGAATGGCGCGGCCGGTTTCGGAGTCGTCGCAATAGATTTCGAGGTGGCCGCCGACCAGCGGATTGCTGATCGACAGCGGAATGAGCTCGGTGACCGGAACGCCATCGCAATGCCACTCCACGGCGCCGTCCCTGGATTCATGAAGGTGACCGTCGAGCCGACGATCGACAGCGGATAGGGCTCCAGCTTGGTGCCCATCATGTCGGACAGCCGCTCCAGGCGCAGCTTGTCATGCAGCAATTCCCTGATCTCGGGGATGTAACGGTCGGCCCCGGTGATGAAGGTCAGATCGAGGTGCTTGTGCACGGCATGGCTGGCCTTGAGCTTCAGGGCAGCCTCCTCGATCGCGGCAAGCAGTGCCGGGTCATAGCCGTGCAGATATTGCGCGACACCGAAACTCGACACTTTCCAGGCGGTTTCATGGCCGATAATGGCTTCGCGGCTCATCGCATAACGCAGTTCGGGAATGGTGTGGGCGTTCATTGTACTTCTCCAGGATGGGGGCAACACTTGGTAAACAGTCGATTAATTCACCCACCCCTGTAAAATTAGGAATGCTGGTGCTAGTGTAAGCCAAGCTTAAGGTCGAAACCGTGCGTCTGCTCAGTCAGGTCAACCTCAATTCGCTGAAAATCGTCGAAAGTGCTGCGCGGCACGGGAATTTCACGCGCGCCGGTGAAGAACAGTTTATTACCGCTTCAGCGGTCAGCCAGCGCGTGAAAAGCCTGGAGGATCAGCTTCGTTTCAAGATTTTCCAGCGCGGCGGCAATGCGGTGTCGTTGACGCCGGAGGGCGAGACCTATGTCTCGCGCGTTCGCGAGGCGCTGGAGCGAATCGTGGCCGCCAGCATGGAAGCGACCGGACAATCGCAGGAGCATGTGCTAAAAATATCGGTGCTGCCGACCTTTGCGGCACGCTGGCTGTTTCCGCGCCTGCCGCTGTTCCAGCAGCAATATCCCGATATCGTGATGCGGGTCTCGACTTCGTACGCGACGCATGAGTTCACGGCCTCGGAATTCGATCTCGAAATCCGTTATGGCGACGGTCACTTTCACGGGCTGCAGTCCGATCTGCTGTTTCGCGAAGACCTGACACCGGTGTGCAGCCGCAAGCTGTTCCACGAAGTCCTCGGCGACAAGCGGCTGTCGAAGGTGACACCGGACGACCTCAAGCACTTCACCCTGCTGCATTCCGACACCTGCACCCAGAATTGGCAGTCCTGGCTTGGTTTCGCCGGCGCCAGCTTCGTGCTCAGCGAGACCAAGAGCATCTATTTCGACTCGTGCATGATGTCCTACGAGGCAGCCAATTCCGGGATGGGCTTTGCGGTGGCCAACCGTGCCTATATGGCCAGCGACATCCGCGCCGAAAGGCTGGTGGCTCCCTTCGCCGTCCATCATCCGAACACGGCTGGCTGGTATTTTGTCTCTCCGCTGAAAGGCCTTGCCGCACGCAAGGTCCAGTTGTTCAAGCAGTGGGTCATGGCGGAAGCGGCCCTGACCCAGTCCCAGTTGGACAACGAAATCAGGGGCGAGGCTTCGACGGCTGCCTGAATCCATCCGGTGCCTACTGATGCAAAGACGATGCTGCAGCACAAAATGCAGCGACGGCCGGCACAACCTTCGGACTGACTACGCAAACGCCACCGGATCAGGCGAAAGCCCTGCCCTCCTCGGTCCGCTGGAAAAGCATCAGGTCCAACCCCAGGCTTGGCCGTCCCAGGATGGTCAAGATCGTATGCGCCTGGCCGCGATGGTGGGTCTGGTGGTTGAAGACATGGTCCAGCGCCGGCGCCAGCCTTTGCGAATGCGCATGTCCGAGACGGTCATGTAGGTGAACCGGCCCGTCAACGCCTTGTCATTGAGGCCGCCGACCCAATCGATGATCCGCCTGTCCTCGGCTTCACGCGCCGCCCGCAGGCCGGTCAACCCCCGATGCAGGATAGCGTCCAGTGTCGTCGGCGCGTCGCCCTCCCCGGTGAAGCGCTTCATCCAGATGCGGTCGGCAGTCAAAAGGTGGTTGAGCGTGCCCATCATCGAGCCGAAGAAGGCGCCGACATCGCGGTTGAATTCCTCATCATCGAGTTCGGCGGCGGCATCATAGATGCGACCGTTGGCCCATTGATTATAGGCCGCAAACATCATGAAATGCTGTCTCATGGCTTCCCTCGGCTCGCGTCGATGCGGGGCCTACCTAACCCGCACGGGAGCCGCCGCCAATGACCATTCTGCTTTATGATCTCGTCGGACGCGACAGCACACGTCCGTTCAGCCCGCATTGCTGGAAGGTGGCGATGGCGCTTGCCCACAAGGGGCTCGACATATCAACCGTACCGACGCGCTTTCTCGAGGTGCCCGCTGTCGAGGGCGGCGTTTCGAAAACCGTTCCGGTGATCCGCGACGGCGAGACAGTCCTCGCGGATTCTTTCGCCATCGCGCTCTATCTCGATGAAGCCTATCCGGACCGGCCGACGCTGTTTGGCGGTGAAGGCGGCGAGGCGATGGCGCGCTTCATCGAACGCTGGTCGCAAGTGACCATTCATCCCTACGTGACCACCGCGGCCATCATGGACCTTCATGCCATGCAGGACGCGGAAAACGCCGTCTATTTCCGCCAAAGCCGGGAGCAGCGTCTTGGCAAGAGGCTGGAGGAGGTGACGGCCGCCAGGGAGGCCGGGCTCGGCACTTTCAGAGCCTCGCTGGAGCCATTGCGCTCGATGCTCTTCTATCAGCCGTTCATCGGCGGCGCGGCGCCGCTGTTTGGCGACTATATCGTCTTCGGCGCCTTGCAATGGGCGCGCATAGCCTCGCCCTACCAATTGCTCGACGACGGCGACGTGGTGGCGCAGTGGTTCGCCCGCTGCCTCGACCTGCATGGCGGGCTGGGGCGAAAGGTCGCCGCCGCGGCTTGACGCCGTAAAGCAGTAACTTACTTGGCCGCCTTCTTTGGCTTGCCGGCCTTCGTGGCAGCCTTTGCCTCCTTGGGGGCGGCTTTTGGCTTGGCGGCGCCAGCTGCCTTCTTGGTTGGCTTTTTGGCTGCCGACTTGTCCGTGGCGTCCTCCTGGTCGACATCCGCCGCCGCCTGATGCCAATGGCGCTCATGATGTCCAGCCGGCTGGCCCTCTTGCAGCCAGATCTGGTGCGCACGGTTGCGAATGCGTTCCTGACGATCGTCTGTCATGGTCATGTTGTCTCCATACGGCCCGACCTCAGCGCGGCGCCGGCACGCGACTATAGCAAGCAAAGCGTTGCTGTGCAGCCGTCTGATCGGGGGCCCTTGGCAATGGGCCGGGCGGCTTGTATAGAGCCCGCCACTCTCAATTCCATTCTCAGACAAGGACGACCCATGGCGCTCGAACGCACATTTTCCATGATCAAGCCGGACGCAACCCGGCGCAATCTCACCGGCGCCATCACCAGGATGCTGGAAGAGGCAGGCCTGCGTGTCATCGCCTCGCGCCGGGTCTGGATGAGCCGCCGCGAAGCGGAAGGCTTCTATGCCGTCCACAAGGACCGTCCTTTCTTCGGCGAATTGGTTGAATTCATGTCGTCGGCACCGACCGTCGTCCAGGTGCTGGAAGGCGAGAACGCCATTGCCAGGAACCGCGAAGTGATGGGCGCCACGAACCCGGCCAACGCCGCCGAAGGCACCATCCGCAAGGTTCATGCGCTGTCGATCGGCGAAAACTCCGTGCACGGCTCCGACGCACCGGAGACCGCGGCAGAAGAGATCAAGTACTGGTTCTCGGACACCGAGATCGTCGGCTGAGCCGACGATCCAGACCTTGGATTCCGTAAAAAGAAGGCCGGCGTTTCGCCGGCCTTTTTCGTTGGGGGTCAGCTCGCCGCGCTAAAGCGCAGGATCTCGCGGCCATCCTTGCCTGATATGATGAGCTTGCCGGCCTCGACGCGGTATGACGCCGCCTTGGCCAGCGCATCGAACAGCGCCTTTTCCTCGGCCATCACCTCTGGCGCACAGGCCTTGTAGGTCGAACCGATGTCTCCGATCACGATCGTTTGCCCATTGACCTTGGCGGTGGCGAAATAGGTGTTGCAGGGGCCGCTGCCGCCCGCCTTGCCGGCCTCGCTGACCCTGAATGTCGCTTGCGGGGCAGCGATGACACCGATGCCGTCGACATAGTCGACCAGCCAGAGCTGGTCGAAGACCGAAACCGTCGGCTCGGCGTTCGGGGCGACCATCTTCAGCATGATGGTCTGCGGCACGTCGGTCAGCGGATCGACCTGATGGCGCATATCGGAGATGAACAGGAGCTTGTCGTCGACGGTGATGCGGGCTTGCAACGCGTAAGTCATCTGCGACCGGATGACGGAAGGGTCGAATTTGATCTCGAAGCTGATCGGCACCTGGCCGGTCGGCTTCACTTTCTGCTCGCCGATAATGGTGGCCGGCGCATCGGCCAGCGACACATCGGCAAGTTGCACAGAGAGCACGGCACTGGGCGGCAAGGCAATGCGCTCGCGATAGATCACTTCGCCTCTCACTGCCTTTTCGGCGGCAACAGACTGCTCAGGAACGGCCAATATGCCGACGACCAGAGGCACGAAACCGAAGATGAAGAACTCCGCGATCCTGTCCAGCATGACCATCTCCCTCACCCCGGGCTGCCAATGCCCTGGGCTGCCAATGCCACGGGTTGCCAATGCCCAGGCTGACCAATTCCGCCAATTGGCCAAAGGATTGCGGTCAATGCATGGCTGCGGCGGATCTTATTCGGACGCTTTCCAGCGTTGCGCGGCCGTTGCATCGGCTTCCTTGGCCTCGACCCAGCCACCCTCCGAGCCGTCAGCCCGATGCTCCTTCTTCCAGAAGGGCGCGCGCGATTTGAGATAGTCCATGAGAAAATTCGCCGCCTCGAACGCCGCATGGCGGTGCGCGGAGGCTGCCACCACCAGCACGATGCTCTCGCCGGGCGCGATCTTCCCGTGGCGGTGGATGGCGGTGAGCCCCTGCAACGGCCAACGCTCGACCGCTTCAGCAGCGATGCGGGCGATTTCTGCTTCGGCCATACCGGGATAGTGTTCGAGCTCGAGCGCTGAGAGCGCGCCCTGCTCGTCGCGGCAAAGGCCTGAGAAGCTCACCACGGCGCCGATATCGGCGCGGCCTTGCGTCAGTCTGGCGATTTCGGCCGCGACGTCAAAATCTTGGCGCTGAATGCGCACGACAGGTATGATCCCGCCGGTCATTTCAGCCCCCGGTCATCGGCGGGAACAGCGCGATTTCGCGGGCGCCCGCGATCTTCTCGCGGTGCTCGACATGCTCCTGGTTGATAGCGACACGGATGACGTCAGGATATTGCAGCGCGTGCTCGTAGCCCTCGCCGCGCGATTTCAGCCAGCGCAGGAGATCGGCGACCGTCTCGATGCCAGCCGGCAAGTCGACGTCTTCCTCGGGCATGCCGATGCGCTCGCGCACCCAGGCAAAATAGATGAGCCGGGTCGTCATCTCACTCGTCCATGATGTGCTTGAGGCCGGCGCGGAAATAGTCGTAGCCGGTGTAGAGTGTGACCAACGCCGCGATCCACAGCAGCACCAGCCCGGTCTGGGTGGTCAGCGGAAAGATCTTGTCGCCGGCCGGTCCGGCCAAGAGGAACGCTATGGCGACCATCTGGATGGCGGTCTTCCATTTTGCCAGCTGCGTCACCGGCACCGAGACTTTCAGCGCCGCCAGATATTCGCGCAGGCCCGAGACGAGGATTTCGCGGCACAGGATGATGATCGCCGCCCACAACGACCAGCCGGCAATGCCCGCATGGCGATCGGTGTCCGCAGCCAGCAGCAGCAGGCAGGTGGCGACCAGCAGCTTGTCAGCGATCGGGTCGAGCATCTTGCCGATGTTGGAGGTCTGTTGCCAGGCGCGCGCCAGATAGCCATCCAGATAATCGGTGATCGAGGCGAGCAGGAAGATGATCAGCGCCGACCACCGGGCAAAGTCGCTCGACTTCAGATGTCCTTCGAGAAAAAAGCACAGCACCACCATCGGCACCGCGACGATGCGGGCGTAGGTGAGCATGTTGGGCAGGTTGAACGCGCGCTTGGCCATATCCGGGAAACTCTTTCTGCCTGCCTACTCAAATCAGAAGCGAATGTGGGGGGTCAACAGGCCAGATTCGACAGGCCAGATGAAAGTGCCAGATTTTTCAACTCTCGTGGAAGTGATTGTAGACCAGTTTCGCCACCTGCTCGGAAATCCCGTCGACTTTCCGCAGATCCTCGATGGCCGCGCGGCTGACCGCCTTGGCGGTGCCGAATGCCAGCAGCAATGCCCGCTTGCGGCCGGGACCGATGCCGCTGATCTCATCAAGTGGGCTCTTGACCATTTCCTTCTTGCGGCGAGCCCGATGCGAGCCGATCGCGAAACGGTGAACCTCATCGCGCAGCCGCTGGACGAAATAGAGCACGGGGTCGCGGACCGGTAGGGAAAACGAGTCCCTGCCTTTGACGAAGAACCGCTCGCGGCCGGCATCGCGGTCCTGGCCCTTGGCGATGCCGATGGCAACCACGCGGTCCTCGATGCCGAGATCGGCGAGGATCTTGCGCACCGCGGTCATCTGGCCCTGGCCACCGTCGATCAGGATGACATCGGGCCAGGCCGGGAAGCTGCCGGAGATATCGTCCTCCATATCGTCTGCCGAACCGTCGGCTGCATCCCCAGCCGGGACATCGCCATGCTCCTTGAGCAACCGCGAAAACCGCCGTTCCATCACCTCGCGCATCATGCCGAAATCGTCGCCAGGCGTGATCTCGGTCGAGCGGATGTTGAATTTCCGGTACTGGTTCTTCACGAACCCCTCCGGTCCGGCAACGACCATGGCGCCGACGGCATTGGTGCCCATGATGTGCGAATTGTCGTAGACCTCGATGCGCACTGGCGGCTTCGGCAGGCCGAATGTCTCGGCGAAACCGGCAAGCAGGCGTCCCTGGGTGGAGGTTTCAGCCAGCCGGCGTCCGAGCGCTTCGCGCGCATTCTG
>NZ_RZPI01000226.1:0-7655 GCF_003998715.1 Mesorhizobium sp. M7A.F.Ca.CA.002.15.2.1 | reverse complement strand
CTGCGAGGTCGATGAAGAAGCCGGCAATGCCCACTTGAGCATGAACCTGATAACCCATTTCGATCAGCGCGTTGGCTACCTGTTCTACAAAGATTGAATCCATTTCGCGAACCGTGACTTGGGCAAGCGAAATTCGCCCTGTTCTCGCGTAGTGCAAGAAGAGCTTGAAGGCGAAGATGCCTTTCCCTTTGCCACGCTCCAGGTCGATGTCCTCGTCTGTGATGGACGCGAATACTTCGCAGCTGCGCTTGGCGCGGCTTATGAGGACGTTGAGCCGACGCTCGCCGCCTTCCGCGCCAAGAGGGCCGAAACGCATGGCCATGTATCCCTGGGCATTCTTGGCATACCCCACCGAGATCATGATCACGTCGCGCTCATCGCCTTGAACATTTTCGAGGTTCTTGACGAAGAATGGCTCGCTTGGATGAGCGTGAAAGAATTCCTCGGTGTCGGGATTTAGTCGCCGCAGCGCTTCGAGTTCATCCTGGATCGCGCGGCGTTGGCTAACCGAAAATGTTGCAACGCCTAGAGTCTCTTGCGGGTTCACCTTCGCATGACGGATGATCGCCTCCGCTACTGCTCTCGCCTCTACCGGATTGGTTCCTGTGCCGCCGGAATCGAAGACCCCCTCCGGCACATGATGAAACCGCAACCCCATACCTGCCTCTTGGGTATAAGGGCTTGGCACGATGAAAAGCCGGTTCTCGTAGAACTGGCTGTTCGATACTGCGATTAGAGATTGGTGACGGCTACGGTAGTGCCAGCGCAGCATACGCTGCGGCAAGCCGCGGGCCGTGAACAGGCCGAGGATGCTTTCAATGTCGGCGACCTGCGCGCCCTCACCCTCGTCATCTTCAGACTGCGAGCCTGTCATCTTCGCGAAGAATGTCGTGGGTGGCAGTTGGCGTTCGTCGCCAACGACGACCACCTGACTGGCCCTGGCGACCGAGCCAAGTGCGTCCACGGGCTGGATCTGAGACGCCTCGTCCATCACGAGCAGATCGAAGGACATCCGGCCGGGCGACAGGAATTGCGCCACCGAAAGCGGGCTCATCATGAACACTGGCTTCAGCGCCTGGATGGCAGGGCCTGCCTTCTGCATCAATTGCCGGATGGGCATGTGGCCTCGTCTGCGCGCCATCTCAGAACGAAGCAGTCCGACAGGTCCAGCTCCGCCGTCTCTTGAAGGAATTTTCCGGTGATGAGCCGTTACAACTTCGATGGCGCCGGCCTTGATGCGCTGGCGGTCCAGATCTGCGAAGTCACGTACAGCCCTGGAATGCAGTTCCCCGTCGAACCTTGCCAGCTCCGGCTCATCGGTCGCCATCGCCAGAAACATTCGTTCGTAGTAGGCCATATCAAAAACTGATCGAGCCGATCCTGTTGTAATCTGGCCGTTGGCTAGGCCGTCTATCAACTGTCCCAGTCCAGCCTTTCGGGCCGTTTCGGATCGCTCTTCATAGGCAACCCATTTCGAGAGCTGCTCCTGATGATCGAGCCAACCCTGCAGCCGAGAAACGACCTCGCCTATCGCGACGTCCGGAAAATCGACTACTCCAAACAAGGAGGGAGCATCGGCTTTCAAATCCCCTGTAAGCGCCTTCAATTCCCGCGCTGCCGCTTGGGCCGCTTCACGTGCTGAACGTGCCGAGTTTGCGATCTCGATTCTTTCAGGCAACCGCGCAGCCAGATGTCGGATCGAGCCATTTTCTTTCAGCCAAAGCTCGGCTTGCGTGAGAGCGGCCCAATCGGATCCTCGACCGTGCCACGACGAGCCGAATACGAACTTGCCAAGGCTCTCTCCCGCATCGATCCCTTGAGCAAGTGCTTGTAGTCTGCCTAGTCGGCGCAGTAGCTCCACCCGCTCAGTGATTAGATCCGGAACGTCAGTCAGAACCTGTCGTGACGCATCATCGGCTTGAGCTACAGTGCTCGCCTTCGCTTCCATCAGTTGCAGCGAGGCCCGCTCGGCGGAAGCCACGTCGCCTAGCATGGATGACGCGAGGTGCCCGAGATCGTTCCAGAAACCTTCGATAATTGGCCGACCGATTTCGATAACCTTGCGAACGCGCGCTGCACGCGCACCGGCCTCGGAGCGTTCCGCCATCCGGCCGGCGATAATCCGAGGTTCGGGGCCTAGCCCTCGTAGAGTCCGCATCCACTCCACTAGCGCGAGCAGTGGCGCGGAAGCCGATCGCTCCCCACGCCAATCTGCCCCGAAGGCGGAACGGCCAAAAGCGTCGCCTTCGCGGACTCTTGCTGCGGCAGCCTGACCCTTCATCAAAAGGTCGAGGAGACCAACTATCTGCGTCGCAGGCGCGCTAGGGTCGACCACAATAGTCCGCGCAAGTGCTGTGGCGCGACGGTAGTCGCCGTTCAATGCTTTCAATATTCCCGTGTGTGTGGCGAGCGCCTGCCGCGCCGCGGCCACCTCGGTGCTCCACGCCGCGTCAACAACCTTGCCCTGAAGGTCGGCTCTGGCAGCCTCAAGCGTCGCTACGCTGTCGGCAAGGTCGCCTGCCTGCTCAAGTCCGGAGTCCCAAACGGTGGCTGCGAAGGCCTCCGGACTTGCGTCAGGTGCTGCCGCTACTCGCTCGCCGGTCACGGCCAGCCTGAGCAAGCCTGCCAACGTGTCTGGCAATATCGCCGATCCGAGTTCCTGATTCAGGCGCTCAGCTTCTTCCCTCAAGCGTGGGAGCAGAATGGTGAGCTGTCGCGCACGATGGAAACCATCTTTCGGAAATTCCGAGGGAAGCTTTGCAAGCTCTGTCTCGAGACCTTCAATTGGCGTGTCGATAGCCGTTGCCGCCAACTGCTCCGAAAGTTCCTCGGACTTGCGGGCGAAATCCGTTCCTGACCAGAGAAGCGATGAAATGTCTTTCGGACGCTCATCCCATACCGGCGAGACGAGCGCCTCGGCAGGAAGTCCAGGCGCGGACGCGAGAAGCTCAGCGCGATCTTCTATCTCGCCGCTGTCGCTGAGAATTTTCGGAGGCTCGGCCTTGATCCGCTCAGCGATACCGACCAGTTTGGCGTGCAGTGCCTTGGCTTGGTCCAGCAACGCCGCGATGCGTGGGACGAGCCTCTCAATGGTCGTTGGAAGAACGACATCCAGGCCAACTCCCCGCCACGGGTGGTGGATCGGCAAGCCGATCTCGTTGATCCGCTGAGAGACCTCATCGAGCAATTTGCGACGTTGCGAAACGCCGTCAGTTGTCCAGCTTGTGGCATCCGTAAGTTCGATGTCCACTGGTTTCTGACCGACCTGCCTTAGTCGGGTTAGCTGGCCGAGAACCTGATAAGGAGTGAGTTCGGACGCTCCGAACGCAACGTGCATTCGTGCAGCATGTGCGTTGAGTTTATCGCGAGCCTCCAGCAAGCGATCAGTTAGGGAAGAAGGAAGCTGGCCCCTGGGCGATCCGAGTTGCCAGGTTCGCCGCAGCTCCTCTAGCATCATGCGCTTGTTCGCCTTGTTACTATGCAGCTCAAGGCAGGCGTCCCCCACCCCAGCAGTGTCAAGCCGTCGCTTGACGACCTCCAGCGCTGCCATCTTTTCGGCCACGAACAGCACGGTCTTTCCGTCGGCAACGGCCGACCCAATAATGTTTGCGATCGTCTGCGATTTTCCTGTCCCAGGCGGACCTTGGATAACGAGGTCGCGACCTTTTCTGACGTCATGGATCGCCAGTGTCTGAGAACTGTCACTGTCGACGATATGCAACATTTCGGCGGGCGCAATGTGCGGATCAATCGCTATGTCGTCCGACATAAGCGGCTCGCGTGTTTCGAAACCATCTGAAAGAAGCGAGCGGATCTTCGGTTGTTCGATAATCTTTGCGCCATCGGGCCAGAGATCCGGATCCAGATCACGGTACATCAAGAACTTCGCAAACGAGAAGAAGCCGAGCACCATATCGTCGCGAAGCACCTCCCAACCCTCTTTGGTCGAAATTGCTTCGGCAACGGCATCGAGATAGGCCGAGACGTCGAAGTCATCTCCCACCTCAAAACGCGGCAGAGCGAGCTTGTGAATGCGGTCGAGATAGAGTTCCAAGGAGAGGTTTGCGGTAAGATCTTCCGGCCGGGCTCGTAGGCGGAATTTTTCTCCAGCGGCCCCTCGCTCAAGCCGAACCGGCACCAAAATGAGGGGGGCCTGACGGATGTTCTCTTTGTTGTTCGGGTCAATCCACTTCAGCATTCCAAGGGCCAGAAAGAGGATATTGACGCCCTGCTCTTCCTCGAGTGTGCGGGCATCATGGTAGAGATCAAGGAGCCGCCGCTGCAGCCCAGTTGGGGTCATACGCGTCTGCAGCTTGGTGTCCGAGTGCCGCGCGGATATCCCTCTGTTATCGACTCCATCGTCCTCTGGTTGGGCGAGAGCGACGGGGGAATAGTCGATCTCTTCGTCTGGAGGGCTGCTTTCATCCTGGCCCGCTTTCGGCCTATCGGGCTTGCCGGCCAGGAAGGTAAAAGCCTTTCCTTCGGTCACCAGCAATCGATAAATTTCGGACGACTTCTCATCGACGATATCGATCGTCTTCGCGCTCTTGGAAAACCGCGGCACATTCAAAAGTCGATTGCGGGCGGAAAGATCGAGCAACTCCATCCTGGCGCGCTCGAGTTTCTCCTTTAGAGGGAGATCGCTTTGGAAGACTGACTGTTTTACGTCCAAGACTTACATCCCCTTTGAAAGGAGAACCAGCTAGAGCCCGCGTAGAGCGTTCGCGCAAGAAAAAACAGCCGTGTTCAATTAGAAACGACTGCGATCACTTCTGGACACCGTCCAATATTGCGACGTGTGATATGGGTCAGAGCCTGCATTCTTGGCCCCCTTTGCCTAGTCGCTATCCGACGAGGATTCTCGCTCCCTGCCCCCGTATTTAGCCGCCTCCACAATGTCTTTTTCTGACACAGAGAGTCCGTTGCGGACCCGAATGGCTCCCGCACTTGGAACGCGGTCCAATTCAGATCCAGTCTTTGCCTTATCCTTCTGGGGCTTAACCTCCGGCGGCGGGTCTTTCGAAAATGTCATGCGTAGGTCCTACTCGTCCAAATCTAAATGCATCCGCCTGTGAGCCTCAAGCCGCTTTCCTGGTCATACAAAGAAAACGCCGCGCCCAATCAATCCACCGTCTCTCGTGGTTCCGCATTCTGATTGGCGCTTTAACATTCATCACTATTAGCGCCTGGCATTTAGTATCCTCCCTCTACTGGTTTTTTTAGCCGATAAGTAATAGATCGGGATTTCACTGCAGAAGTCCGGAGCCATGAAGTGACTGACGAAATCCAAAATACGGCCACCGCGCTGATGGAGCTTACCGCCGATATCGTTGCGGCTTATGTGAGCAAGAATTCAGTGCCGGTCTCCTCATTGCCGGACCTTATTGCCAGCATCAATTCGTCATTAGCGCGTATCGGCCAGCCGTCCGAACCGGAAAAACCCGACCAAGTTCCCGCGGTCAACCCCAAGCGCTCAGTCACTCCAGACTACATCGTCTGCCTCGAAGACGGCAAAAAGTTCAAGTCCCTCAAGAGACACTTGAACACGCATTTTGGACTGACGCCCGACGCCTATCGCCAAAAATGGGGCCTCTCCAACGATTACCCCATGGTCGCGCCTAACTATTCAGCCAATCGCTCCAGATTGGCAAAATCGATTGGCCTCGGTCGCACAGCAGCCGCGCCCAAGAAAGCAGCAGCCAAGAAGTCAAAGACGCGCTAGCAAAACATTTGGCAGCTTCGCAAAGGATCGAAAATTGAATCGCGATCGCTATTCCCATCGCCGCAGCTCGCGGCCAAGACGCGGCCGGGTTTCAATTATGCGCAAGCGTTTCTTTTCACATAAATCATTAGCCGCGATCCTGGTGATCACGCTAGCAGTGGGCGCTTATGTCACCTCCTACTTTACAGGGTGGGGCAACCAGATCGCGGGACCCAATACAGCAAGCGCACTCGGGTCAAAACCGAAGCCTATCGTCGGCGTAGCGTCCATCGTTGACGGGGACACGATCGAGATCCACGGACAGCGTATTCGTTTCAATGGCATCGACGCACCTGAAAGCAGCCAAAACTGCAGCGACGCAAGCGGGCAAGAATACCCATGCGGCCGCAAATCCGCAGAAGCACTGGACATCTTCCTCAGTCAATCCCGACCCATCCAGTGCAACTTTGTTTCGTGGGATCGTTACAACCGCTTCGTTGGTGATTGTCAGCGGGCGGACGGTGCTAGCATTGCGTCTTGGATGGTCGAACAGGGTTATGCCCTGGATTGGCCTCGATACAGCCATGGTAGTTACGCGTCACAACAGGCAGATGCCCAAAGGGCCAAGATTGGCATCTGGGTTGGCACTTTCACAGCCCCTTGGGATTGGCGAGCAACACATGCAGCCAACAATAAACCCGGTAATGACACATCCTACGGCCTTACAGGCCGTCGCCAAATAGCTCAGAGCTATTCGTGTCAACCGCGTCGCTATTGTAAGCAAATCTCCTCATGCGATGAGGCGCGCTGGTATCTCAATAACTGTAGCTGGGGACCCAAATTGGACCGGGACGGCGACGGAATTCCGTGCGAAGGCATTTGCTGACCAAGCCAATTCCTTAGCGCGCTTTCAGCAAGCCGGACTGGCCACCAGCGTTTCGGTGCATTTGCGCGAGTGCCAATAGAGCCTGGCAAAAGGGCTGGCTGACGTTTGTCTTGGAAAATTCCACCAGCTCGTTGAGCCCGGATGGGCTAGAAAACCGCAAGGCTTCGTAGCGACAGACAGGGATCTGCCGATTATCTCTGAAGCGTTTGTCGGGTCCGCCATTCTTATTGGGATGAGCCCAGGTATAGCTCACGATCTCAGCATCAGATGGAACTTTGCCGGTCTCAATAAAATTGCTGGGGGCAAATTGCGTCCTGAGGTCTCCATACCCAACGGCACCGTACTGGTTTCCGTCCTTCACCAAAATCATGTCTGGCATGAAATAAAGGATTTGCCGGCCGACGTGTATCGACGGTGGTGTGACATTGCTGCGAACAACCGTCGGCAAGGAAGCTTGGAGCGTCGTCGACTTTTTATCGACCAACATCGTGGCTCCCGCATTGCGCTTCCAAGTCGTCAGATCCTCTATCTTGCCACCAGCCGCGACATGCCAACTCGCCGCGCAGCGTGTGAGCGTGTCAAAGGCGGCGACAAGTCGCCCGTAGGCCGCCTCCGCGTCCTGCTCCAAATCATAGTAGAGCACGCTCACCCGGCGGTAGCTGTCCAACCAGTTGCCAATAAGCATGCCCGGCAAAAAGGCAGCAATACCGATCAGCGCCACCCCACCTCCCAGCATTGCGCCTGCGATCAATCCGGCGATCCCAAACAGCACGGCCAGGATGAGCGACATTCGCGTCTGCGATTGCCTCGCATTGATTTCATCAAGCACATTGGCAAATGTCTCATCACGCATCTCGATCACATCGGCGGACTCGATTTCTCTCATCACGACGCCACCGCTGACATATTCCACGGGTGAGGATGTTGGATGGGGCTTTGGCCCAGATGGGAATTCAGACAGTTGCAGCGTCTGCTTGGCGCTGCGCTTTCCCAAAGTGCCTCGGTAGTAGAGACCGCCGACGCCTGCATGAATATAATGCCCTCGTGGGCCAGTCCCGATACGAAGAC
>NZ_RZPI01000225.1:0-7671 GCF_003998715.1 Mesorhizobium sp. M7A.F.Ca.CA.002.15.2.1 | reverse complement strand
GTGGTGGTGTTTGCCGCAGCCAGCCTCAAGGACGCGCTCGACGCGGTGAACAAGGCCTGCGAGGTCGATGTCGGCGAGGCGGCGACTGTCTCCTATGCCGCGAGCTCGGCGCTGGCCAAGCAGATCGAGGGCGGGGCGCCTGCCGACGTCTTCATCTCGGCCGATCTCGACTGGATGAAATATCTCTCCGACAAGAAGCTGACCAAGCCGGACACCGAAGTGAAGCTGCTCGGCAATCAGATCGTGCTGGTGGCGCCGAAGGACTCGGCGGTCGACACCAGGATCGAGAAGGGTTTCGACCTCGCCAAGCTGATCGGCGACGGCAAGCTCGCCATGGGAGATTTCAAGGCGGTGCCGGCCGGCAAATACGGCAAGGCCGCGCTTGAATCGCTCGGCGTCTGGTCCTCGGTCGAGGGCAAGGTGGCGCAGGCCGAAAACGTGCGCGCGGCGCTGAAACTGGTTTCGACGGGCGAAGCCGCCCTTGGCATTGTCTATGCCACCGACGCGCATGCCGAAAAGGGGGTCAAGGTGATCGGCACCTTCCCGGAGGATTCGCATCCGCCGATCATCTATCCGGTTGCCCAGACCGCCGATTCGAAGGACAAGGATACGCCGGCTTTCCTGAAATGCCTGCAGTCGGCCAAGGCGGCCGCGCTGTTCAAGGATCAGGGATTTACCGTGCTCGCGCCGAGCAACTGAGTTCCAAGGGGCACTATGAACTGGCTGCTGGACCTCACTCCCGACGAATGGAATGCGGTCCGGCTGTCCATCAAGGTGGCAACGGTGGCGATGCTCGCCAGCCTGCCGCCGGGCATCTTGATCGCGCTTCTGCTTGCCCGGGGACAGTTCTGGGGCAAGACGGTTCTCAACGGGCTGGTGCATCTGCCGCTGATCCTGCCGCCGGTGGTGACCGGCTATCTGCTGCTGCTCACCTTCGGCCGGCGCGGTCCGGCCGGTGCCTTCCTGGCCGAGCATTTCGGCATCGTCTTCTCCTTCCGCTGGACAGGTGCGGCGCTGGCTTGCGGCGTCATGGGCTTTCCCCTGATGGTGCGGGCGATCCGGCTGTCGATCGAGGCGGTGGACCGTAGGATGGAAGCGGCGGCGGGAACGCTCGGCGCCAATCCGCTCTGGGTGTTTGCCACCATCACGCTGCCGTTGATCCTGCCCGGGCTGATCGCCGGCGCCATCCTGGCCTTCGCCAAGGCGATGGGCGAGTTCGGCGCCACCATCACCTTCGTTTCCAACATTCCCAATGAGACGCAGACATTGCCGTCGGCGATCTACACCTTCACGCAGGTGCCGGGTGGCGATGAAGGGGCGCTCCGCCTGACGCTGATTTCCATTGTCATCTCCATGGCAGCACTTGTGGCTTCGGAGGTGCTGGCGCGGCGTGTCGGCCGGCGGCTGGACATCGAATGAGCGTTCTCGTCGACATCAGCCATCGGCAGGGCGGTTTCGCCATCGGCGCCCGCTTCGAAAGCGCCGGGCGGCTGACGGCGCTGTTCGGAGCGTCGGGGTCGGGCAAGACGACGCTGATCGGCATGATTGCCGGGCTGATCCGGCCCGACAAGGGACGCATCGAGGTTGACGGCCGTGTGCTGGTCGATACCGGTGCCGGCATTTTCGTGCCGAAGCACAAGCGCCGCATCGGCATGGTGTTCCAGGACGCAAGGCTGTTTCCGCATTTGAGCGTTGCCGGCAATCTTCGCTACGGCCGCTGGTTCACGCCGCCGGCGGAGCGCTACGCCGATATCGATGCCGTCGTCGACCTGCTCGGCATCGGGCCGCTCATGAACAGGCGGCCGGCAAAGCTCTCAGGTGGCGAGAAACAGCGTGTGGCGATCGGCCGGGCATTGCTTGCCAGCCCCAGACTGCTGCTCATGGACGAACCGCTGGCCTCGCTCGACGAGGCGCGCAAGGCCGAAATCCTGCCCTATGTCGAAAGGCTGCGCGACGAGATCAAAATCCCGATCGTCTATGTCAGTCATTCGGTCGCCGAAGTGGCGCGGCTGGCCAGCGACGTGGTGATGCTGGCGCAGGGCAATGTCGTTGCCAGCGGGCCGACCGAGGCGGTGATGCAAAGGCTCGACCTGTTGCCGGCGGAGGAGCGCGGTGAGGGCGGCGCCGTGCTGGACACCAAGGTGCTGCATCACGACGAGAGTTTCGGCATGACCGTGCTCGGCTCGGCTGCGGGCGAGCTCCGGGTGCCACAGCTGGCGATGAAGACAGGTACGCCGGTGCGCATCCGTATCCGCGCCCGCGATGTGATGATCGCCACCGAAAAGCCGAGGGGTCTCAGCGCGCTCAACATCCTGCCGGGAACCATTACCGCGATGAGCCCCGGCGAGGGACCGGCGGTCGAGGTCGGTATCGACTGCAATGGCGCAACCGTGCTTGCCCGCATCACCGAACAGTCGCGGCAGGCGCTGAAGCTTCATCTTGGCGGCAAGGTTTTCGCGGTGATCAAGACGGTGAGCTTCGATCGGGCGAACACCGGCGCCGGCCTGCCCCCCGAGACGGGTGGATGATCCCGCTATGTCTTTTTGGAATAGCGGTTTCGCCAGGGAGCTTCTAGTATGATGTTGGGATGTGACCGCGGAGAGCAAAGATGCCGTCGCTGAGCTTGCGGATAAATCTCGATCCCGACGGGCGCGTCGGGCCGGGCAAGATCAAGCTCCTGGAACAGATCGCCGCCTTCGGCTCCATCTCGGCCGCCGCGCGCGGCATGGAGATGTCCTATAAGCACGCCTGGGACCTGGTCGAGGACATGAACCGGGTATTCGGCAAGCCGCTGGTGGCGGCACAGACCGGCGGCCGCAAGGGCGGCGGCGCACAGTTGACGGCGGTCGGCCTGGCAGTGGTCAGCCGCTTCCGCGCCATCGAGCGCGCGGCGGCGGCCGCGGCAGCGACGCATATGGAGGCGTTGCAGGCGGAGATTGAGGCTGGGTGAGGGAGTAGGGCAGTAGGGCAGTAGGGCAGTAGGGCAGTAGGGCAGTAGGGAGGCATTCGCGTGCTGTCTTCCAACACAAAACGTCATTCACCTACTCCCCTACTGCCTTACTCCCCTATTGCCTTCCTATTCGGGCTTGCGCAGCAAATAGCTGTCCATGATCCAGCCCTTCCGCCGACGAGCTTCCTCTCGAACTTTTTCGATCTTTGCGCCGATGTCACCGATCCTGCCGGAGAGGGTGATCTCGTCTTCCGTTCCGAGATAGGCGCCCCAATGGATGACGACATCCTTGTCGGCCAGCGTGTTGAAGGCGCATTTGCCGTCCAGCAGGACGACCGCGCTGCCGGCATTGTCCGGCATGCCTTCTTCGGTCAGGCGGCGGCCGGTGGTAATGAGGACGGAATCGCCGATGCGGTTCAGCGCCATCTTGTGGCTGGCGGCAAGTGCCTGGACGGCGGTGATGCCGGGGATGACCTCAAGCTCGAACGCCACATCGCCTCGCAGGCGCACGCGCTCAAGGATGCGCAACGCGCTGTCATAGAGCGAAGGGTCGCCCCAGATCAGGAAGGCGCCGCAGCCGTCGCCTGCAATCTCGTCGCGGATCAGGCCTTCGTAAATGGCGGCGATGGCTTCATGCCAGTCATCGACGGTCGAGCGGTAGGAGGGCGCCGGCCCATCTTCTACCGGGAGGTCGCGCACCGGCACGTCGAATTCGACGCGCCGCGACTTCGGATTGGTGACGAAGCGGTCGCAGATCTGACGGCGCAGTTCGGCCAATTCATTTTTTTTCGCGCCCTTGTCGGGAATGAACAGCACATCCGCCTGGTTCAGGCCTGATATGGCCTGAACGGTCATGTGGTCGGGATTGCCGGCGCCGATGCCGATGACGAGAAGCTTGCGCATGGGCGAACTCCTGCCCGATCGGAACCCGTTAGTCCAGACCGCGCTGGCGCGTGTCCAGACCGCGCTGGCGCGTGTCCAGACCGCGCTGGCGCGTGTCCAGACCGCAGTCCATCTCCCTTTGGTGCGTCCGCGGATACGGAAGGGCTTTGAACGCCACATTGAAACGGCTAGGGTCCTGCAGGCATTCCAGCCGAGGGGGCTTCCATGTTGCGATATGTTCTGACCGCCGTGCTGGCCTTGTCGTCCGCACCCGCTTTCGCCAATGATTCGGTTGCCGAACTTGGCACCGGCGGCCTGATCCTGTCGCGCAGCGATGCCGTGGCGATGCAAAGCGAGGACCTTTTCATCTCGCCGGAAAAGGTCACGGTCGACTATGTCTTCCACAACAACACCGATCAGGATGTCCAGGCCATCGTCGCCTTCCCGATGCCCGACATATCGGGCAATCCCGAAGAAATCCCGGCGATTCCTGAAAATCAGAGCGATAATTTCCTCGGTTTCGAGGTGACGATCGACGGTGTCGCCGCAAAGCCGCAGCTCGAGCAGAAGGTGTTGGCGCTCGGCATCGACATCAGCGCTGAGCTGAAGGCGCAAAACGTGCCGTTCTATCCTTTCGGCGATGCGGCGAAGGCGGCGCTGGCGAAGCTGCCGCAAGCGGTTGTCGATGACTGGGTCAACCGCGGCATCATCATCGAGGACACCGGCAGCGACGGCACCGAGACGAGCAAGGTCTACACCCCGTTCTGGCAATTGCGTTCGACCTACTGGTGGCGCTCGACCTTTCCGGCCAACAAGGACGTCCATGTTTCCCACCACTACAGACCGAGCGTCGGCGGCACGTCTTCGGTCAGCTTCTTCTACGACGGCAAATTCCAGGGTCAGTATGCGGCCTACAAGACCCGGTATTGCATGGACGGCACATTCGAAAATGCGGTGCGCAAGGCGGCCAAGGACGACCCTGACGGCTACCCCAAATATTTCGAGAGCCGCATCGCCTATATCCTGACCACCGGCGGCAACTGGGCTACGGGCACGATCGGCAAGTTCAAGCTGACGATCGACAAGGGCAATCCGAAAGCCCTGGTCTCGTTCTGCGGCGACAATGTCAAAAAGACCGGACCGACGACCTTCGAGATGACGGCGGATGATTTCTACCCCGAGCGCGACATCGACATCCTGATCCTCGAGCCGACGGGCGAAAATTGATGCATGTCGCAATCTACGTTGCCATTGCCGAGAACGGCGTGATCGGGCGGGACGGCGGGCTCCCGTGGCGGCTCTCCACCGATCTCAAGCGCTTCAAGGCCGATACGATGGGCAAGCCTATCATCATGGGCCGCAAGACCTATGAGGGCATCGGTCGACCGCTGCCGGGCAGGTTGAACATCGTCGTGACCCGCGACGAGACCTGGCGCGCCGAGGGCGTCGAGGTGGCACATTCGCTCGAAGCCGCGATCCAGCTGGCGACGGTGCGCGGGCGCGGCATGGCCGATGTCGACGAGGTGTGCGTCATCGGCGGCGGCGAAATCTATGCCCAGGCCATGCTGCTGGCCGACCGGCTGCACGTCACCCATGTGCTGGCAGCGGTCGACGGCGACGCGCATTTCCCGCCGATCGATCCCGATTCCTGGCGCATTGTCAGCTCGCAGGACGTCCCAGCCGGGGAAAAGGACAGCCACCCGACGCGCTATTCGGTTTACGAGCGGCGTCGCGAGAGACATTGAACGAAAAAAGAGCCATTGAAGGAAGACAAAGGGTCGCGACTGGACCAAATCGGACGAAGTCGGAAGCGCATCGCGTTGAAAGCGCCCCGTGGCGTGCCTATAGAAGAACAATACTGGATTTTGCGCCGTAATGCCGGCGCTTGAGGGAATTCCAAGCGAAAGGACATTCATGCCCTGGAACGACAAAAGCGGCGGTGGCGGCGGCCCATGGGGTGGCGGCGGCAACAATCAGGGACCCTGGGGGCAGGGTCCAAAAGGACCGAGCGGGCCGCAGGGCTCGCCTCCCGATCTAGAAGACATCATCCGCCGCGGCCAGGACCGGCTGCGGCGCGCTCTTCCGGGCGGCGGCGGCGCGAGCCCGGCTATCTTCGCGCTGATCGCGGCTGCACTTGTGGTGCTGTGGGCGTTCAAGGCGGTTTACACCGTGCAGCCCGATGAGGTCGCGGTCGAACTGCGCTTCGGCAAGCCGAAGACCGAACTGTCGCAGCCTGGCCTGCATTTCCATTGGTGGCCGCTCGAAACCGTCGAGACGGCCAAGATTTCCGAGCAGCTCGTCGATATCGGCGGTGGCGGCGCGACAAGTGGCAATACGTCCGGGCTGATGCTTACCGGCGACCAGAACATCGTCAACGTCCAGTTCTCCGTGGCCTATCAGGTCTCCGACCCGCGCGCGTATCTGTTCGATGTGTCCGATCCCGACGGCATGCTGCGGCAGGTTGCCGAAAGCGCCATGCGTGAAGCCGTCGGCCGCCGGCCGGCGCAGGACATCTTCCGCGACGACCGCCAGGGCATTGCCGCCTCGGTGCGTGAGATCATCCAGACGACGCTGGACGGCTACAAGGCCGGTCTCAACGTCAACGCCGTCTCGATCGAGGATGCGGCACCGCCACGCGAAGTGGCCGATGCGTTCGACGAGGTGCAGCGCGCCGAGCAGGACGAGGACAAGTTCGTCGAGCAGGCCAACCAGTACTCCAATCAGAAGCTCGGGCAGGCGCGCGGCGAGGCCGCACAGATCCGCGAAGACGCGGCCGCCTACAAGAACCGGGTCGTGCAGGAAGCCGAGGGTGAGGCGCAGCGCTTCATCTCGGTCTATGACGAATATGCCAAGGCGCCCGATGTAACGCGCAAGCGCCTCTACCTGGAAACCATGGAGAAGGTTCTGAAGGATTCGAGCAAGGTCATCGTCGAGCAGGGCAACGGGCAAGGGGTCGTTCCCTATCTGCCGCTGCCGGCATTGCAGCCGAAAGCGCCGGCACCGGCCGCCCCCGTTACGGGAGGTAACCAGTGATGGCCAACCGTCTTCCCATCATCGTCGTCGCAGCAGCGGTTATCCTGTTCCTGCTCTATTCGTCGGTCTTCGTGGTCAATGCGCGCCAGCAGGCGCTGGTGCTCAGGTTCGGTGAGATCGTCGACGTCAAGAGCGAACCCGGCATCTACTTCAAGGCGCCGTTCTCGTTCTTCGACGCCGACACCGTGCAGCTGATCGAGAACCGGGTGCTGCGCTTCGATCTCGACAACATTCGCGTCCAGGTCTCGGGCGGCAAGTTCTATGAGGTCGATGCCTTCATCGCCTATCGCATCTCGGATCCGCGGGTCTTCCGCGCCGCGGTGTCCGGTCAGATCGAACTGGCCGAGGCCCGGCTCAGGACGCGTCTCGACGCTGCCTTGCGCCGTGTCTATGGTCTGCGTGATTTCGAGGCAGCACTCTCCGAAGAGCGCGGCGTGATGATGCGCGAGGTCCGCGACCAGCTCAGGCCCGATGCCACATCGCTCGGCCTGCAGATCGAGGATGTCCGCATTCGCCGCACCGATCTCACGGCCGAGGTCTCGCAGCAGACCTTCGACCGCATGAAGGCGGAACGCCTTGCGGAAGCTGCCCGGCTGAGGGCGCGCGGCAATGAGGCGGCACAGCGCATCACCGCCCGCGCCGATCGCGAAGTGGTCGAGATCGTCGCCGAAGCCCAAAAAGAGTCGGAAATCCTGCGCGGCGAGGGCGAGGCCCAGCGCAGCGCCACCTTCGCGGGAGCCTATCAGCGCGATCCGGCTTTCTTCGACTTCTACCGGTCGATGAATGCCTATGGCACGGCGCTGGAC
>NZ_RZPI01000224.1:0-7702 GCF_003998715.1 Mesorhizobium sp. M7A.F.Ca.CA.002.15.2.1 | reverse complement strand
AAGCTCACCTTGATCGCAAAGCATCATGATCGCTGACCTCAGCCCCGCCCTCCTCGACCCGCGCCTCAAGCCTGGCGCCGAGCTCCTCGCCGAAGGACGCGTCATGGCGCGCGACTGGCGCCTCGGCAGCTGCCGCTTCCTGACCGAGACTGGGATGCCGTCCGAAGCCGCATGGAAGCGCAAGGCAGCGGCCGAAAAGCGAGTCATGCAGCACGCCCATATCGGCTTCAGAAGCGTCGACCGCACCGTGGCCGCGATCGGCGAGGTGCATGAGCAATGCCGCAAGGCAGGGGTAACGGTCGACCGTTTCGGCATCACCCTCGACTGGTCGATGGGTTATCCCCAAGCCATGCGTGCAAAGGCCGCGCGCGGCACCGGCATCGTGCTCACCGGCCCCGAGGATTTCGCCCGCATCACCAACGCCGCGCCCGCTGCCGCGCATTTCGGCGACTTCATGCTCGGCCTGCCGGGCGCGGTGGAAAACACCCGCGCCGCCATCGCCGCCGGTGCAACGGCCATCGGCAATCTGGGGCAGTATTTCACCTTCCGGCTGCCCTACTGGGACGATGATGTCGCGACCACCGAAGCGACCGTCACCGCCCTCGGCCTGATTGCCGCGCAGGATGCCGAAATCCTTGTCCATTCCAATCTCGACGACGGCTTCGCCGGGCTGTTCATCGACATGGCCTGCGCGCTCGGCATGGTGCTGGTCGAAAAGCACATCGTCGAGGATCTGATCGGCGCGCGGCTCGGCCATTGCTACGGCCACCACTTCAGCGATCCACTGTCGCGCGCTGCCTTCCATGCCGCGCTGGTGCGGGTCAGCGATACGCCGGGCACCATGATCTTCGGCAACACCGTTTCCTACCAGTCGACCCCGGCAGGCAATTACGCAACCCTGGCGAGTTATCTCCTGGCCGACATACTGGCTGTCGGGCGATGGCCCTCCGGCCATGCGATCAATCCGGTACCGGTAACCGAGAACCAGCGCATTCCCGATGTCGACGAGATCATCGACGCACAAACCTTCGCGCACCGGCTCACGCTGCACGCCCCCTTCTACGACCCCGTCTTCGACTGGGCCAGGGTGGAGGCGATGGCCGATGTGCTGGTCGAAGGCGGGCGTCGCTTTGCCGGTGCCGTCATGAAAGGGCTGGCCGAGCGCGGGGTGGATACCGAAGACCCGGCCGCGCTGATGTTCGCCATCCGCCGCATGGGGCCGAAGCGCATGGAGGCGCTGTTCGGCCCGGGCGCGGACGGCATCCGCGGACGCACGCCGCTGATCCATGCCGAATGGGCGCGCGAGCTCAACCACAAGGCCGTCGCCTGGGTCGCGACGCAAAAGCCGCTGGAAAGCCCTAGACCCCTGACCGTCTGCATCGGCACGACCGACGTGCATGAGCACGGAAAATATCTCGTCGAACAGGCGCTTGAAGGCCTGGGCATCGTCATCGCCGATGCCGGTGTGGCCGTCGACCCGGAAACACTCGTCGCCCGCGCCGCCGAAACCGGGGCCGATGCGATCGCCGTCAGCACTTACAATGGCGTGGCGCTGCGTTATGCACAGGCGGTGAAAGCAGCGATGGCGGCACGCGGACTTGCCTTGCCGGTGCTCATCGGCGGACGATTGAACGAAGTGCCCAAGGAGTCCAATTCGGGCCTGCCGGTCGACGTGACCAAGGATATAGCAGACCTAGGCTGCCTGCCCTGCGCCGACCTCGACGAGATGCTGCGTGCCCTGCGTTCCATCCGGCCCGTTGCCTGAAACGGGCAGGCTTCGTCTTACGCAACGACAGGGGCGTGCCTTACCAGGCGGTCATGCCGCCGTCGACCGTCAGGATCGAGCCGGTGGCGAAAGAGGATTCGTCACTGGCGAGCCACAGGATTGCATTTGCGATTTCAACCGGCTGCGCGACGCGATTCATCGGTGAGCGCGCGTTCAATGCCGCGACAAACCCCTGAGGATCGGGATGGGTTTCCAGCATGGTTTCGAAATAGCTCGACCAGGTCACACCCGGTGCCACGGCGTTGACGCGGATCTTGTCCGCAACATGGTCAAGCGCCATGGCACGCGTCAGCGCCGCGACGCCGCCCTTGGAGGCGACATAGGCCGCCCGATCGGCAAGTCCGACATGGGCCACGTTGGAAGCGGTGTTCACGATCACCCCGCCGCCGCCCGCGGCCATGACGGGAATGACATATTTGGAGCAGAGAAAGACGCCCTTGAGGTTCACGGCCATGAGCGCGTCCCAATCCGCCGCCGCGGTGGTGACAACCGAACCGCGTATGCCGTAACCGGCATTGTTGACCAGAATGTCCACCCGGCCGAAGGCCTCTTGCGCGCGGCGCACCATCGTCGCCACGGAGACTTCGTCCGAGACGTCCGCCTCCCAGGCCAGCGCTCCGGTCCTGCCGGCCACCTCGCCGGCCCGCGCGCCGTCGCGATCGACGACCAGAACGCGCGCGCCCTCCTTCGCAAACAGTTCCGTGACGGCCGCGCCGATACCGGCGCCGGCTCCGGTGACGATGGCCGCCTTGCCCTCCAAACGCATGATCGATCCCCTTTTCACAAACTTGTTTTGCCCTATCTTGCAGAAGCGCTTGCAAAGTGTCGACACTTTTGTATTTAATTTCGGCACGAACTCGGGGATATCGGTGAAAAACACTCCTTCCGTCGAACAACATCTGGAAATCTATCGCCGGATGCTGCTGGTGCGGCATCTCGAAGAGGGCCTTGGGGCGCTTCACAAGGAAGGACGCACGCGCGGTCCGATCCATCGCTGCGATGGCCAGGAAGCCGTCGGCGTCGCCGCGACCGCCGTGCTGGAGGCCGGCGACAAGGTCGCCACCACCCATCGTGGCCACGCGGTCTATATCGGCAAGGGCATGGCCGTGCACCCGGTGGTGGCCGAGATCTTCGGGCGGGCCACCGGTGCCTGCGGCGGGCGCGCCGGCCACATGCTGGTGGCCGATGCCGAAAAGGGCGTGATCGGCGGCAATGCCATTGTCGGCGCGGGCATTCCAGCCGCCACCGGCATGGCGCTGTCGATGCAGATCCTCGGCACCGGCAATGTCGCCATGTGCGTCTTTGGCGACGGCGCCGCGCAAACCGGCATCTGCCACGAAGCCATGAACATGGCGGGGCTGTGGAAATTGCCGGTCGTCTTCGTGCTCGAACACAACCAGTTCGGCCTGACCGTTCCCTCCGAGGTCCAGTCGCCGGTCGAGGACCTGTCGATCCGCGCCGCCGGCTACGCGATGCCGGCCGAGATCGTCGACGGCAATGACGCGGTGGCTGTCTACCGTGCCGTGTCGGCCATGGTCGAGCGCGCCAGGCGCGGCGAAGGCCCAGGCATGGTCGAATGTAAGACCTACCGCGTCGAAGGTTTCTCCACCTCCGACATGGGCGGTTACCAGAAGCCGGAGGATATTGCGGCCTGGAAGGAACGTGACCCGTTGCTCGTCTCGCGCAAGGCGCTTTTGGGCGACGTCGGCGAGGCGAAACTCGCGGCAATCGAGGTGGCGGCCAGAGCTGAGGTCGACGAGGCATTCGCGGCGGCCCTCTCCGACCCGATGCCCGAATTCTCGCTCGACGAAGCCTGCAACCCCTACAGCGAGGCACACTGACATGGCCATGATGCGGTATGCCGAAGCGCTCAATGCGGCACTGCGCGAAGAGATGCAGGCCGACCCCTCCGTCTTCGTCTTCGGCGAGGACATCGGACGCTATGGCGGCGTCTTCAAGGTGACGAAAGGGCTGATGGAGGAATTCGGCGAAACGCGGGTGCGCGACACGCCGATCTCCGAACAGGCGCTGACCGCCATGGCCGTGACCGCCGCGATGACCGGCACGCGGCCGGTGCTGGAAATCATGTATGCGGATTTCGTGCCGCTGACGCTCGATGCGCTGGTCAACCAGGCATCGATCTACAATTACATCTGGAACGGCCAGGTCAAGATGCCGTTCGTGCTGCGTACGCAGGGCGGCGGCGGCGCCGGCGCCGGCGCGCAGCACTCCAAGTCGCTCGATTCCATGCTTGCCCACATACCCGGCATCAAGGTCGTTGCTCCTTCGACGCCCGCCGACGCCAAGGGCATGCTGAAGGCCGCGATCCGCGACGACCAGCCGGTGGTCTTCCTCGAGCACAAGCTGCTCTACAAGATGAAGGGACCGGTGCCCGAAGGCTATTACACCGTGCCGATCGGCAAGGCCGATATCCGCCGCGAAGGCCGGGATCTCACCATCGTCGCCACCTCGATCATGGTGCAGAAGGCGCTCGACGCGGCAGCCGTGCTGGAGAGCGAAGGCATCGACGTCGAAGTCGTCGATCTCCGGACCATCCGGCCGATGGACAAGCAGACCGTCATCGACAGCGTCAAGAAGACGTCGCGGCTGCTATGCGTCTACGAAGCGGTCAAGACGCTGGGCATCGGCGCCGAGGTCAGCGCCATGATCGCCGAGAGCGAAGCGTTCGACTATCTCGACGCGCCGATCGTGCGGCTGGGCGGCGCCGAAACGCCGATCCCCTACAATCCGGAACTCGAGAAGGCGACGGTGCCGCAAATTCCGGACATCATCACCGCCGCGCGCGACCTCGTGAAAGGGGTCCGCTAGACCATGCCGACCGAAGTCATTCTTCCCAAGGTCGACATGGACATGGCGACCGGACAGATCTCGCGCTGGTTTGCCGAGGAGGGCGCGCACGTCAAGAAGGGCGATGTGCTGTTCGAGATCGAGACCGACAAGGCGGCGATGGAAATCGATGCGCCGGCCAGCGGCGTCCTGCGCGATGTCACCGGCAAAGAGGGTGTCGATATTGCGGTCGGCGCTGCCGTGGCGTGGATCTATGCCGACGGTGAGGCCTATGGGGCTGATGCTGCTGCGGCCAAGCAGGACAAGGCGCCAATCTCCCCCCCCGCGGGGGAGATGTCGACGAAGTCGACAGAGGGGGGCGCTGTCGCGCCAACGTCTCATTCTGTCACGCACCCCTCTGCCCTACCCTCTTTGCCGCCACTTGGCATCTCCCCCACAAGGGCGGAGATCGGCCAATCGCCATCGGCCGGCCGTGCAACACCGCTTGCCCGGCGCCTGGCCCGTGAGGCCGGCCTGAACCTCTCGACCGTATCTGGCACCGGCCCGTATGGCCGGGTGGTGAGGGCCGATGTCGACGCGGCCATTGCCGGTGGCGGCGCCCAGACGGCGCCTGCCGCCAAGGCTCCGGCTGGCGTGCCGGCTGCTGCTCCTGCCGCGCCGGTAAAGGCGATGTCGGACGATCAGGTCCTGAAACTGTTCGAACAGGGCTCCTACGACCTTGTCCCGCATGACAGTATGCGCAAGACCATTGCGCGCCGCCTGGTCGAGGCCAAGACCACCATTCCGCATTTCTACCTGACGCTCGACTGCGAGCTCGATGCGCTGCTGGCGCTGCGCACGCAGATCAATGCGGCAGCCCCGGTGAAGAAGACCGACAAGGGTGATGCTCCGGCCTATAAGCTGTCGGTCAACGATATGGTGATCAAGGCGATGGCGATGGCGCTGAAGGCGGTGCCCGATGCCAATGCCTCGTGGACCGAAAGCGCCATGGTCAAGCACAAGCACGCCGATGTCGGCGTTGCCGTGTCGATCCCCGGCGGGCTGATCACACCGATCATCCGCAAAGCCGACGAAAAGACGCTGTCCACCATCTCCAACGAGATGAAGGACCTCGCCAGTCGCGCCCGCAGCCGCAAGCTGAAGCCGGAAGAGTATCAGGGTGGCACCACGGCGGTGTCCAATCTCGGCATGTTCGGCATCAAGGATTTTGCCGCGGTCATCAACCCGCCGCACGCGACCATCCTGGCGGTCGGCGCCGGCGAGGAGCGGGCGGTGGTCAAGAATGGCGAGATCAGAATAGCCACCGTGATGTCGGTGACGCTGTCGACCGACCACCGCGCCGTCGACGGTGCGCTGGGTGCCGAACTGCTGGTCGCCTTCAAGCGCCTGATCGAGAACCCGATGGGCATGCTGGTTTAGGGAAGCGAGAGGGCGGTGCGGATAGTCTTCACCAGCCTCTTCGCTTTCATCATTTCCGGATTCGCCACCGGACTGGCTGCTCGGAAACGGGCGGTCACAACCCATGGATGGCGGGTGAAGCGTGGGTTGATCGACGCGCAGGTGGGTGCATGAAGACGGTTCTTTGTTACGGCGACTCGCTGACCTGGGGCTACAATGCCGAAGGTGGCCGCCATGCGCTGGAAGACCGCTGGCCAAGCGTGCTGCAGGCCGGCCTTGGCAGTGGCGTCGAAGTTATCGCCGAAGGCCTCAATGGCCGCACCACCGCCTTCGACGACCACCTGGCCGGTGCTGATCGCAACGGCGCCAGGCTGCTGCCAACGGTGCTGACGACGCATGCGCCGATCGACCTGATTGTCATCATGCTCGGCGCCAACGACATGAAGCCGTGGATCCACGGCAATCCCGTCGCGGCCAAGCAGGGTATCCAGCGGCTGATCGACATCGTGCGCGGTCACGACTATCCGTTCGACTGGCCGGCGCCGCAGATCCTCATCGTTTCGCCGCCTGTCGTCAGTCGCACCGAAAATGCCGAATTCAAGGAAATGTTTGCCGGCGGCGACGACGCCTCGAAGTTTTTGGCACCGCAATATGCCGCGCTCGCCGATGAGGCCGGCTGCGGCTTCTTCGACGCCGGCAGCGTGGCGCAAACCACACCTCTCGACGGTGTTCATCTTGACGCCGAAAACACGCGAAACATCGGCGAGGCGCTGACACCAGTCGTGCGCGTCATGCTGGAATTGTGAAGGAGAAAACCCGTGGCTGAGAACTATGACGTCATCATCATCGGCTCCGGTCCCGGCGGCTATGTCACCGCGGTGCGTTCCGCGCAGCTCGGCTTCAAGACGGCGATCGTCGAGCGCGAGCATCTCGGCGGCATTTGCCTTAACTGGGGCTGCATCCCGACCAAGGCGCTGCTGCGCTCGGCCGAGATCATGCACTATTCGGATCACCTGAAGGATTACGGGCTGAAGCTCGACGGCAAGGTCAGCGTGGACACATCGGCCGTCGTTGACCGCTCGCGCAAGGTGTCGCTGCGGCTCAATGGCGGCGTTGCCTTCCTGATGAAGAAGAACAAGGTCGACGTCATCTGGGGCGAGGCCAAGCTTTCGAAGGCGGGCGAGATCGTCGTGTCCAAGACGGCCAAGAAGCCGATGGAGCCACAGCCGCCGGTGCCGAAAGGCGTCAAGGGCGAGGGCACCTATACCGCCAAGCACATCATCCTGGCGACCGGCGCCCGGCCACGCGCGCTGCCCGGCATCGAGCCGGACGGAAAGCTGATCTGGACCTATTTCGAGGCCATGGTGCCGAAGGAGATGCCGAAGTCGTTGCTCGTCATGGGGTCGGGCGCCATCGGCATCGAATTCGCCTCCTTCTACCGCACAATGGGCGCCGAGGTGACGGTGGTCGAATTGCTGCCGGCGGTGATGCCGGTCGAGGACGCCGAAGTCTCGAAGTTCGCGCAAAAGCAGTTCGAGAAGCAAGGCATGAAGATTATCCTCGAAGCCAAGGTGACCAAGGTCGAGAAGGGCACGAACTCGGTCACGGCGCATGTCGAGATGAAGGACGGCAAGGTCGAGAAGATCACCGCCGACCGGATGATCTCGGCCGTCGGCGTGCAAGGCAACATCGAGGGCCTCGGGCTTGAGG
>NZ_RZPI01000223.1:0-7723 GCF_003998715.1 Mesorhizobium sp. M7A.F.Ca.CA.002.15.2.1 | reverse complement strand
CCCCTATTCCTATTCCCTCACCCCATCCCCGTGACATGGCGCAGCCAGAACGCCAGCGCGATGAAACCGATGATGGTGGTGACGCCGGTCCAGTCGACATTGGCCTTCTTCACGTCGCTGATGATCTTCACCAGCAGCATCCAGGCCACGAAGATGATCGGGAGAATGATGACAAATCTGATCATGCGACACCCCTGCTCGAAGCGATTGCACCCTTCCCTAGATGTAGGAAGCAATCCGGCGGTTTTCAGGATGCCCTCGCCGATGGCCCATGCGGCATGCCGGGAAAAAACGGAGTTTTGTCTTTACTGGCTCAACACATATGCTAACCGGAGCGCCGTGCCCTTGTAGCTCAGCTGGTAGAGCAGCGGTTTTGTAAACCGAAGGTCGGCGGTTCGATTCCGTCCGGGGGCACCAGCACAATGCAAAAACCATAACATTTTCAAAAGCTTAGAAAACAAGGTTCGGGTTCGATCCACCGCTTATCCACCTGGAATTTTTCATTTGCCAACGCGAGTATCCGCCCAGAGCATCACCGTATCCGGATCATCCTCTTCGTCCTCCTCCGGCTCGTAAGGTTCCGGCGCCACCAGCAAATCGATTCGCCTAAGGTCAGTCCCTCCCATTGGCGCATCGAGCGAGAGCGTTTTGAAGGTGTCATATTTGTGGATAGTGTGCTTGGTGCTAGGTTGCCAAATATTCAGCCTGGCTCAGATTTGGGAATATTGGGGGGACGTCACTTTGATCCGCATTTTGGTCGCACTCGCCGCCGCAATTTGCTTCGCGTCTTCGGCGGCTTCGGCAGGACAGGACAATATCCACTTCCTGGTCGGGATGCCCGATGCCAAGTTAAATTTGGCCGCTAAAATGGCAGGTAACCTCAACGGCGTTATGCAAAGGTGCCGGCTGAGGCCTACAGAGAATGGAAAAGCTATCATTGCTGTCCCTGTGCTTTTGTACGAGGGGATAGAAAAACACCTGACGCCTAATCCTCCTAAGTTCCGGAAGGCCATTCACACCTATGAAAGAGCTTACGCCATGGCGGTCCAGAGAGCGGGAAATTGCCAGGCTGAGAAGGCCAAATACCCGGGACTTTACCGATAGATGGCTGCGAAGGGACCCGGACATTGGGCGAGTCACCGCCCTGCGCGCCGCCGCCTAACTATGGCGTCGACGGCATCCTTCCTGATTGCTGCGGATTGAGCCGTCCGGTATACCCATCGGCATTCTTCACGAACACAGCTGCAAGCCTGATCCGTGCGGCAGCGGCTTCATTGAAGATCAGAACGGCACCCCTTCCACGCTCCGCACTTGAATTTCTCGATAATGCCCGCATCGAAGCCTGACGCGGAAGTATTGAGCTCTTCGAGGGATGCCTGCTTGCACCGGCCATCCCGATACCTATTTCGCCGAATTCAGGCGCAGCAACTTAGCCTACGGGTGTGACTTCCTAGCTATATACAAAGTTGCAGGCTCATCGATATAAAGCGATTGGCGATTTTGATGGGGATTTCATGAAAGCTTTTTTGCTCGCTTCATTCGTTGCGCTTTCCGCGGCTCCGGCCATGGCTGCCGATATGACGATCGCTCCTGTCGATACCCCTGAATGGACCTGGCAAGGGCCATACGCCGGCGTGTTCGGTGCCGGAACGTTGGAACACTACAAGATCTATGGACCGGGCGCCCAGGCTGGCGCAACGCATAATGTCGGCTCGGCAACGGTCGGCGGCTTTGCAGGCTATAACCTCCAATCCGGCAAGATTGTCTATGGCGTCGAAGGCGAGCTTGGCTACCGCTTCAAGAAGAACACCTTCGACGATATTCCAGGCCCAGGCGTCCTTGACGCCTCCACAGGTTTGTTCGGATCCGTAAAGGGTCGCGTTGGCATGGACATGGGAGCCTACATGCCGTTCGTCACGGCTGGTGTAACCGCTGCAAAGCTGAAGACATTCTACCCGGGTGGAAACGCTGAGCGGGATGCCACCTTGGTCGGTGGTGTTGTTGGAGCAGGCATCGACGTCGCGCTCACACACAACGTGTTCTTGCGCGGCGAATACGACTTCTCCTTCTTCGGCAAGAAGTCGCTTGAATATTGTGGCGGCGGATGCACGCTGGAACACACGCTTCAGACGCACGATTTCCGCGTCGGCATCGCGATGAAGTTCTAACTGTTCAGCGCGTCTCCGACTTTGACGCCCCCCGCGGGAATGGCAAGACCAAGGTCCAGCTTGTGAATGGCATTCCGCGGGCGCAATGTCGCCGCGAACCCGACGGCTAGGGGCCTGGATCGCAAATAGTTTGCCGTTCAGGCCCTTCGTTCGTTCCGGACCATGCCCATCTGCGCGCCATCCCTTCGTACCAAACCGTACGTTGAATCCTTCTTGGGTCACGCGTGACAAGAGAGTAAATAAATCCTTTCGCAGGAAGGGAGGCCGCGATGGCAGAAACGCATATAGAAGTCGCACGCGCGGTTATAGAAACCAGCTTTCGGTTGCGGCACCATTCCCTGGCCGGCACTGCCTCATTTCGCCGTGATATGGACCACTCCCGACGCGCAATCGAGGCCTCGCGCGAACTGCTCAAGCGCCTTCGCCAACGTCATCGCGATGACATGGCCCGGGAGGGAGATCCGGAGCCAGGTCCTGTTGCCGTCTCGGCCTTCGATGCCGACATTCTCCGCTCGGCGTTTCGAAACCTGGTCAGGGAAACAGGCGTTCCCGAGTGTGAATGGCGCCACCTGGCTGAAAGCTTGGTCCGCGAATATGTCGGGTGCGAGCAGGTTAACGTTGGCTTGTTGGACTGGATTACCCACAAGTAGTCAGCGGTATAAATTGCGTACCAACGCAAAGCAGCCCGTCCCGCCCACATTGCCGGTGACACGAAACGGGCTGCGGAAGCCCGCATGCGACGCTTCCTGCAATCCAACTTCGGGCGAGTACGGATGTTCCGTTAGTTTCTGCTGAAAGGCGGTACATTCTGCTGCCGTGGCCATTCGACAGTCACTGGTAGGGTAGACCCGCCGCTCCATTTGCGAAGCGACGGGCTCTCGCCCACCCCATACCTGTGAAAGCAATTTAGATGCCAAACTTTTGACCCGTTATGGGGCACAACCGTCGCCTTGCCAGTCGGTCGGTCGCCCTCTCGTCGCTCTGCCTCGACATTGATAACCATGTACATCATGCCGGCTCGTTGGCTGCGATCACAAATTGTCGGATTCGTACGAAGCAGAGTTCTGTACGATTCCAACCCTGTAACTTTGTACACCCCTGTTTTGTAATTCGGCGGCTGAGGGGACGCCGTGCATCAGGTTGCATTTCACTGTCAATCGCGCGCCAGAGGGCGTATATTTTTTAAATCGTCTGCACGTGTCTACGGGCGCAGACGGCAGGGAGATTGGAAAGCTCTTGCCCCAAGCGGGATTGAGCTATGACCAATCCAGAGAACGATTCCTACAGAAACCAATTGTTGCGCAGGCTTGACCCTGGTGACCTGGGGCTTTTGCAGCCACACCTTGAACTGTGTGACCTCGAGCCGAAAATGACCTTAGAGAAAGCCGATTCGGAGATCGAGACGGTGTACTTCCTGGAGGACGGCATCGCTTCTGTGGTCGCGACGGCTTCAGGTAAGGAAGCCGAGGTGGGCCTTGTCGGCTTTGAGGGAATGACCGGTGCCGCGCTCGTGATGGGCGCTGACTATGCAGCGCATCAATGCTACGTTCAGTCGGCCGGCAGCGCTTTCAGGATGGGAACCGAGCCCTTCAAGGAGGCTCTTGCGAACAGCCCAACGTTGCGCCTTTTCCTGTTGCGCTATGTCCACTACTTCCACATCCAGACCAGCTATACGGCCCTGATCAACGCAAAATCAAACCTTGAAGAGCGGTTGGCGCGCTGGCTTCTAATGTGTGACGATCGGGTCCACGGCGAGCGCCTTGCGATCACCCATGAGTTTCTCGCCGTCATGCTTGGAGCAAGACGCCCAGGCGTTACCGTTGGGCTGCAAGTTCTGGAAGGACGTGGTTTCATCTATTCTCGACGTGGCGAAGTGCACATCAGGGACCGCAGCGGACTTGCGGCCTGCGCAAACGGCACCTACGGCAAGCCAGAAGCCGATTACGTTCGGCTAGTTGGATTATAGCGCTCCAAGCATGCCGGACGTAGGCCGCGGTGATCCAAGCACCTGCGCCTCGCGCCAGCAATACAGCCCGTCCCGCCCACATTGCCGGTGACACGAAACGGCTGCGGAAGCCGCGATCCGATGCGATTGCAATCCAACCCTGGGCGCGCACGGATGTCCCGCAAGCTTCATATCCCGTGCGTCAGCACAAGATAAATAGCGGGGACGAGCATCAACCAGCCGCTCAGTCCAAGAACCACCAAGATGGCCATGCGCTCTGTTCGCCTGACAAGGTCGGCAATGTTTTCTTTGTCCGGCAAAGCGACGGAGGCCACAAACCCGGGCGCACGATCATCGTTGCCATTTCCCGGTTGGTTCGCGCTGCCACTCTCATTCGATCTCTGGACCAATGTCATTGTGATCGTTCACCGAAAAGAATCTAAACCGGCCCGTTCTCGGCGCGTGAGCCGGAACGGGCCGAGGCGGGAAATCAGTTAAAATCGAAGGACGACCGAAGGACCACGTCGGCGGTTGCACCGGATGCGACGGCGACCATGCCGCCAATAACTGCGGCAAACCCGTCTCCAGCCCCGCCGGCGGCGGTGGGGACGGTAGTGCCAGTCCCGATGATAGACTTGCTGCACTTCTGCCTGTGCGTCTTCTTCAAAGGTCTCTGTTTGTGGCGTCTCAAGTTCATCGAGGATGCCGTGTCCGGCCCCTGGAACACCCGCCATTGCGTCAGTTGGGCGGACAGCGCTTGCAAGGGCCGCTGCCCCGGCAACGCCAAACATTGCAGTCAAGAAGGATCGCCGATCCATAATAAACCTCCCAAGGTACATGTGCTAGAAATGCGCCCACGCCTGCCGAATGAGCATGCATGGGCGCACGGTGAAATACAGGACCCGCCCGCCGCCGAAGCAGCTCACGGGTCCTATCAGCGCAGGAAGGGACGTAGCTGCGCCGATCCACGCCATGTCAGCCAAGAACGACCCCCATCACCAGGAAGGTGATGGCTGTTGCGAAAATCGGTGCGAGCAACCATCGCGCCTGGCCGACACTTTTTTCCACTGTTTCTCTCCGAATTGGAGAGACAACAACCTTTAGGCCTAAGCCGTTCCGCCTACTCCCAACGGGTAAGACCATTGCGTTTTCCAACCAGACTTTGGTCCTGCGCGGATTCAGACAGAGGCCCGTATGAGGAACGTTTGGCCTGGCGACGTGTTCGGGTGGCTGGCGCCCAGCCGATCGTGCTGCCGCCAGGTTACAAGAGGAGAAAAACAAATGAGGATGCACCTAAGCAGCGCCGCTGCGGCGCTCTTGCTGTTGGCCAGCGTCGGCGCGGTTGCGGCACAGGATGTGGTTATCACACCGGAACAGGACACCGTCGTGCGCGAATACGTGAAGAAGCAACCCTTGGCTTCTGTGAAGCTTCCGGGGGTGGAGTTGAATGTCGGCACGGCTCTGCCAGACACGGTCGAACTCCACGAGGTTCCCAACGTCAAATACCGCTATACGGTGGTCGACAACCGAACGGTTTTGGTGGACCCGAGCACACGCAAGATTGTGAAAGTCTACGACTGAAACTTCGAACCGGCCAGGCCCGCCGGCAGGGATGCCGGCGGGTTGCGCTCGTCAAATCGCCACTCAATCGGACAAATGAAAATGATGAACCCTGAAGTCGAGACGTCGCAAGCGCTCGTGGCGCGCCTGGTTGATCTCCAGGCGAGAGCGCGGGCAGCACGTATAAATGAGGCCGAAATAAAGACCTTCCAAAAGGTCGCAGCCGTCACGGATGATGGTCGAGGTCGGTCGGCTCAGGATCTGGCCGTTCCAGGTTCGATGGCGACATAGTGGTGCACGAGGTCACACCCCAATCGCCGCCACAAGAATTCGGTTCTGCCCGCGGATCGCCGCGCGCAGTTCCAACATTCCAAGTTGTGCCTTCTTCTACGACGCGCCAGCAACCTGGGTGGATGCCCCAACCCTGGTGAAGGTGTTCCGCACCCTGACGGACTTGTAGACGTAGGCGACCCAGAGCCCTATCAGCACAAACGAGACTATGTGCGTCGCAAGCGCCTCGCCAGTGACCACTTGCCGAACCGAAACCCCGATCGCGGTGGAGACCCAGATCGCGTCCAGTATGACCGCCACCGGGATTGCGAGCCATTGGATGAGAAACAACTGCTTGAACCGAAGGCTCCGCCTCAGCATGGCAACGAGCACCACAAGCTGAAGCACCATGAATGCCAGCAGCAGGGCAACCTCGCCATAGACCACCATGGGTCCATTCGGCACCAGCATGAGCTGGTTGTCGCCATCGCTGGAGGCCCCCAATTCGGCGAGTGTGCGCAGCGGTGACAATGCCTGACCGATAGCCAGCAGCATCAGCCAGCCGCCGAAGCCCACAAGAGCCTCAGGATTCTGCGACGGCTTCGCGGCCGATCGAACAGCAAAGAAAACAGGCACGCCGATCAACAGCAGCATGATCGCCCAATGCCAGATGGAAAACGCCCCCATTTACGCCTCCCCTTTTTATGCTCCCTTAAGTTGTACCAGGCTTTAAATTCAACTCAAGAGGCGAGCGCTGGTGTGAAATGACAATATGCCGAACCGACGATTTTCTCCTGTCTGCTCCTGACTCCCTCACACCCCGATCGCCGCCACCAAAATCCGGTTCTGCCTCCGTATCGCTGCGCGCAGCTCCGGTATCCTCGCCGCGTCGCGTTTCACGAACTCGATGAACATCATGTTCATGTTGTTGAAGATCAGTTCGCCGAGCGCCGCCCCGTCGATGTCCTGGCGCACCAGGCCGAGCGCCTGCAGCCGGGCGATCAGGGCGCGGATCTGTTCGGTCAGCGCGCGGTCGAGCGCGGTGTAGGCCTGGCCGAACGGGCTGTCGGGCAGTTGCGTCGAGATCGCCATTGCCTGCCGCCACATCTCCTTGCTGAGATAGTGCAGCGAGTGCTCGATGTAGATGCCGATCAGCGTATCCAGCGCATCGCCGACATTGGCCGGCGGCCTGGCGACGACGCCCTGCCCGGCATTCAGCACCTCGTTGACCTCCAGCGAGACGATGGCGCCGAGGATGTCGCCCTTGTTCTCGTAGTAATTGTAGATGGTGCCGACCGAGACCTCGGCCTGCGTGGCGATCGCCTCTATCTTGGCGCCCTCATAGCCGGCCTCTCGAAACAGTTCCGCCGCCGCTTCGATGATGCGCCTGTGCCGGTCCGCCTTTTGCCTTGCCCGCAATCCGCTCATTCCAGCCTCTTTCCACAAAAACAGAATTGACTCAATTTTAGAATTGGTTCAATTTTTTGCAAGAAGCCACAAAGGCAAGGGAGAACACTCGATGTCCGCACATTCCAAGACCATGAATTCGCTTTCCATGTTGAAGAGCCATCTGCATGCTGCGTGCGCGGCCGCGGCGCTGTTGCTCGCAGCCGGCAGCGCTGTCCAGGCCGCCGACCTCAACGCGCTGATCTGGTGCGATCATGCCGATCCGGCGCTGCTGCAGCCCTTCGAGGAGGCCAATGGCGTCAAGGTCAACGTCAAGGATTTCGAGGGCACCGGCGCTGGCCTCGCCATCGTCGAACAGTCGCAGCCCTGTCTC
>NZ_RZPI01000222.1:0-7842 GCF_003998715.1 Mesorhizobium sp. M7A.F.Ca.CA.002.15.2.1 | reverse complement strand
GTCCTGTGCTGCGAGCCGCGCCTTGACCTCGACGGCCGGCTTCGGCTCGGCACGGTAGCCGAGACCTTTGAGGATCTCTTCCATGTCGTCCGCGGTGGCGCCGAGGATCGACATCATCGGCGGCGTCACCATGAAGGACTGGCCGTCATAGGCGCCGTCCGGGCGCTGGCCGAGGCCGGGCTTCCAGTTGGTCGCCGGGCGGATCAGATCCGCCAGCCGTTCCAGGATGTCGATGCGCACGGCGCGACGGCCGAGATTGCGGTAGCCGGCAAGCTTGTAGAAGGTCTTGTCGAAGGCGGGGTCGATGACCACCGAGGTGCGACCCGAGGCGAGCGCATGGACCACGTCGCCAAAACCTGGCTTGTCCTTGCCGTCGTTCTTCAGCGCCCACAGCAGCGTCACCAGCCCGGCAGGCGCCGGCTTGATCAGCGCCGGCACGAAGACATGGTAGGCGCCGAAGCGCACGCCAAGCCGGCGAAGGGCTGCGCGGCCTTCCTGGTCGAGCGACTTCATCTCCTCGGCGATGTCGCGGCGGTTGATGAGGCCGAAATTCTCGACCAGCTGGAAGGCGATGCCACGGCCGATGCCGGAAATCTGGTCGGCGTTTTTCAAGTCGACCAGCGGCTTCAGCAGCGACTCGATCTGGAAATTGACGAAACGCTCGGCACGCGCGGCGACCTTGTCGCGCGCCGGGCCGGTCAGCTGTTCGTCGGCCAGCAGCACCAGCCGCGGCTTCAGCGCGTCTTCGCCTGATACAAGCGTGCCGATCGGCGCACCGATCCAGCGCAGCGTGCCATCCGACCCGAGCGCGATATCGCCATTGGCCGAGGCGCCGAAGCGTTCGGCGCGCGCCTCGAACTCGGCGGCCAGCGCCTTCTGGGCAGCGGTGCGCACCGCCTTGGCGTCTTCGCCGCCGGCGGTCTGGTCGGCGGTGAAGCGGAACCCTTGCAGCTCGCCGACATGGTGGCCTTCGACAAGGACGGTTCCGGTAGGACTAATTTCGGCTTCAGGCATGGTATTTTCTCTAAGGCGCCGCATGAGGACGGAAGTCCTGCGGTCTACGAAGCGTTTCGTCAACCGCTCATGCAGCGCATCCGACAATCTGTCTTCGATTTCGCGCGTCTTTTCCTGCCAGTGTGCCTGATCGGCCAGCCAGCCGGGCCGGTTCGACACGAATGTCCAGGTGCGGATCTGGGCAATGCGATGCGAGAGCGTATCAATGTCGCCCTCTGTTGTGTCGGCGCGGCGAACCTGCTCGGCCATATAATTCTCGTCGACATGGCCGTGGCGTGCGAGGTCCGTGTAGATCGAGGCAATGAGGTCGGCATGCTGGGCCGGCGCGATCCTGCGGTAGTCGGGCAGCGCGCAGGCTTCCCACAACAGCGCCACGCGCTTGGCATTGGTGGTGAGTGCGCGGATGTCCTCGTCGCGCGACAGATGCTCGAGCGCCTGTGCATCGACGGCAGGCAATGCCCGTGTCAGTCCCTCGACCGGGGCGTTGGTTTCGATCGAGCGCTTCAGCGCGTCGAGGCTGGCAAAGTCGAAATGTGCGGTGCGCCATTGCAGCACCTTCACCGGGTCGAAGTCGTGGCCTTCGATCTTCTTGATCAGATCCTCGTCCAGCGGGTCGACCTGGCCGGTGACACCGAACGTGCCGTCGCGCAGATGCCGGCCGGCGCGGCCGGCGATCTGGCCAAGCTCGGCCGCCGTCAGATTGCGGTACTGGAAGCCGTCGAACTTGCGATTCTGGGCGAAGGCGACGTGGTCGAGATCGAGGTTGAGACCCATGCCGATGGCATCGGTGGCGATGAGGTAGTCGACATCGCCGGACTGGAACAGCGCCACCTGGGCGTTGCGGGTGCGCGGCGAGAGCGCGCCGAGCACGACGGCGGCACCGCCCTGCTGGCGGCGGATCAACTCGGCGATGGCGTAGACCTCGTCGGCGGAAAAGGCGACGATCGCCGTGCGCCGCGGCAGGCGGGTCAGCTTCTTGGAGCCGGCATAGGCAAGATGCGACAGCCTCGGCCGCGTCACCACCGAGACACCCCTCAGCAGGCGCTGCAGGATACTTTGCATGGTGGCGGCGCCCAGCAGCAGCGTTTCCTGGCGGCCGCGCAGGTGCAGGATGCGATCGGTGAAGATGTGGCCGCGCTCGAGGTCGCCGGCGAGCTGCACCTCGTCGATGGCGACGAAGGCGGCGTCGGTCTCGCGCGGCATGGCCTCGACGGTGCAGACCGAATATTTGGCGCCCGGTGGCTGGATCTTTTCCTCGCCGGTAATCAGCGCAACCTTGTGGGCGCCGACCTTTTCGCAGACGCGGGCGTAGACCTCGCGCGCCAGAAGCCTGAGCGGCAGGCCGATGATTCCACTCTCATGCGCCACCATGCGCTCGATGGCGAGATGGGTCTTGCCGGTGTTGGTCGGCCCGAGCACGGCGGTCACGTCGCGGCCCGACAGGATCAGCGGCTCAGTGTGTTTGGGCTGGATGTTCATCAACCTAGAATAAGGCTTCCGGGACCTGGAGATAAGGCTTCTGGCCTCTGGTTGTCGGGAGCGTGCCTCAAATGGGCGCGTATGACAGGCGACACATAGGGATTTCGGGCGCGAAGCGAAAGCGGAATGTTCCGTCGGCAGCCAGAAGGTGGTTCCGTCAAGCTCTCAATCAGAATGCGGATTAACGGATAGAACGAGTCTGGAACGAATCGGCGACGAATCAGTGACTCCTGCAGGTTCAGCTTTTGTTCACGGCTATATGTGGATTTCGCGACCACGAGACGCACCACATGCTGAATCGCTGAACTGGCCCGTTTCGTGCTAAGAGGGCATTGCCATTAACCTTTGCCGATAAACGATCACAATGGCTTGGCGTGCCTCGACCAAGGTTATGAAATTGTTGATCTTTCTTAATCTGCGTTAAGCAATTGGCAGGGGATTCCGGCTGTCGTCGTTAACGTTCAGCTCAAAGCCGGAACGAATCGGCGACGAATCAGCGATGGCGGAATTTTCCCGTTTTGTTCACCTCAATATCTTGTGTTGTGAACAGCTTATCCACCGAGAATCCACAGGCTTGGAAGCTGGTTTCGCACAGGCCGGCCGGGCCGCTGTTAACCTCTGCGTGCCGGATTGGGTCAGCAGCCGTGCTGTCACTTCGAAGGGACCATGGCGCAAACGAAAAACGGGCCGGCGCGCCGGCCCGTCGATCTCTGCGCCTACATCGCCGTCGTCAGGCGAAATACTGGCCGCCATTGGCCGTGATGGTCGAGCCGGTGATGAAGCCGGCATCTTCGGATGCGAGGAAGACGACGCAGCGCGCGATTTCTTCGGGCTCACCGAGGCGGCCGACAGGAATCTGCGGAATGATGCGCTCGTTGAGCACCTTCTCGTCGATCGCCTTGACCATCTCGGTGGCGATATAGCCGGGACAGATGACGTTGACAGTGATGCCGGCGCGCGCCCCCTCTTGGGCGAGAGCCTTGCTGAAACCGATATCGCCGGCCTTGGCGGCGGAATAGTTGACCTGGCCGGCCTGGCCCTTCTGGCCGTTGATCGAGGAGATGGTGATGATGCGGCCGAACTTGCGGTCGCGCATCCCGCTCCACAGCGGATGCGTCATGTTGAAGACGCCGGACAGGTTGGTGTCGATGACCTCTTTCCACTGCTCACGCGTGATCTTGTGGAACATGGCGTCGCGGGTGATGCCGGCATTGTTGACCAGCACCGAGACCGGGCCGAGATCGGCCTCGACCTGCTTGATGCCGGCGGCGCAGGCATCATAGTCGGCGACCGACCATTTGTAGACCGGAATGCCGGTCTCAGCCTTGAATTTCGCCGCTGCGGCATCATTGCCGGCATAGTTCGCCGCAACCGAATAGCCGACGGTCTTCAATGCGATCGAGATCGCCGCGCCGATGCCGCGCGATCCGCCTGTGACGATTGCTACCTTGGTCATGCATTTCCCCTTTTTTGATATCGCCCTGTTGTCGGGCTTGGCAGGCACTGGATACAGAACGGGCGGCTAAAGCGCGTCGCGCTGAAGTAGGTTCAGGCGATGCGCTTCAGCTGTTTGGTTTTATGCATGTCGGTGTTCCCAAAACCGCTGCGCAGTTTTGGGCGACATGCATGCACGCCGCCCGTTTAGTGACTTTCTTCAGAGTGCTTCGACACACATGGCGACGCCCATGCCGCCGCCGATGCACAGGGTAGCGAGACCCTTCTTGGCGCCGCGCCGGCGCATTTCGAAGACCAGCGTGTTGAAGACGCGAGCGCCGGACGCACCGATCGGATGGCCGATGGCGATGGCGCCGCCATTGACGTTGACGATCGAGGGATCCCAGCCCATGTCCTTGTTGACGGCGCAGGCCTGCGCCGCAAAGGCTTCGTTGGCCTCGACCAGGTCGAGATCGCCGACCGACCAGCCGGCCTTTTCCAAGGCCTTGCGCGAGGCGGGAATGGGTCCGGTGCCCATGATCTGCGGATCGACGCCGGCGGTTGCCCAGGACACGATGCGCGCCAGCGGGGTGATGCCGCGCCTCACCGCTTCCGCTTCGCTCATCAGCAGCGCGCCGGCGGCGCCGTCATTGATGCCGGAGGCGTTGGCGGCGGTTACCGTGCCGTCCTTGTCGAAAGCCGGTTTCAGCTTGGTCATGGCGTCGATCGTGGCGCCGTGGCGGATGTATTCGTCCTGGTCAACGATGGTGTCGCCCTTCTTGCCCTTGATGGTGACGGCGACGATCTCGTCCTTGAACTTGCCGGCCTTCTGCGCGGCCTCGGCCTTGTTTTGCGAGGCGAGCGCGAACTGGTCCTGGTCTTCGCGGGTGATCTGGAACTGACGCGCGACGTTTTCGGCTGTGTTGCCCATGTGGTAACCGTTGAAGGCGTCCCACAGCCCATCCTTGATCATGGTGTCGATCAGCTTGAAGTCGCCCATCTTGACGCCGGCGCGCAGGTGCTGGGCATGCGTCGAAAGCGACATCGATTCCTGGCCTCCGGCGACGATCACCTTGGCATCGCCGATGGCGATCTGCTGCATGCCGAGCGCGATGGCGCGCAGGCCCGAGCCGCAAACCTGATTGAGGCCCCAGGCGGTGGTTTCCTTGGGCAGGCCGGCATTGATCGATGCCTGGCGGGCCGGGTTCTGGCCTTGCGCGGCGGTCAGCACCTGGCCGAGGATGACCTCGTCGACCTCGCCTGGTTCGACGCCGGCACGCGACAGCAATTCCGTGATGACGACGGCGCCGAGCTCATGCGCCGGGGTGGCGGCGAAAGCGCCGTTGAAGGAGCCGACCGGCGTGCGCGCCGCACTGGCAATGACGATGGAAGCGGACATTTTCTTCTCCAGACTTCAAGGGTGTTGCTCTGTCGTTGGGGACTTTTCTTGCCCTTTCCCAACCCCAAGTCAAACCGGAAATGGGCATGGCGCCCATGCGCCGCAAGCAGGCCATGCCTTGCCATGGCGGCCATTCGTCCATTGCTGCGCAGCATATTTTGCCTGCCATGCAGCATTTAGTGATCCCGCACTGCACAAACTGCTTGGAATTGTGAGGCTTTTGCGCATATCCTCAAAAAAGGCACAATCGTTATCGGCGGCTTACTCAGAGGCGCGCCGGTGTCCCCGGGAGGATGTAGATGGCCGCTAAAGACGATCCGATCATCATCAAGAAATACGCCAATCGCCGCCTCTACAACACCGGCACCAGCACCTATGTGACGCTCGAGGACCTCGCCGAGATGGTCAAGAAGGGCGAGGAGTTCACCGTCCAGGACGCCAAGACCGGCGACGACATCACGCATCCGGTGTTGACCCAGATCATCTTCGAACTGGAGAACAAGGACGGGCAGAACATGCTGCCGATCCCGTTCCTGCGCCAGCTCATCGCTTATTACGGTGACCAGATGCAGATGATCGTCCCGAGCTTCCTCGAACAGTCGATGCTTGCCTTTTCCAAGGAGCAGGAGCGCTTTCGCGAGCAGATGAAGGGGGCGCTCGGCAAGTCGCCGCTCGACATGATGAAGATCACCACGCCGATCAAGGCGCTGGAGGAACAGACGCGCCGCAACATGGAAATGTTCCAGAATGCGATGCGGCTGTTCACGCCGTTCCCGCCCGCTGGCTCCGCGCCAGCCGCTGCGACGTCGCCCGAGCCGGCCAGGAAGGAAACGCCTGACAAGCCCGACGATCTTCAGGAACTGAAGGACCAGATCGCGGCCATGCAGCGCAAGCTCGACACGATGTCCTGAGCGCCTGGCGTTCTTGCGGCCTTACACCAGCACGCCCTCATAGCGGCCGCGCGGCCGGATGACACTTCCGCTTGTTATCTGTTCGACCGTGTGCGCGGCCCAGCCGACGCTGCGTGCGAGCGCGAACAGGCGGAACGGTGCATCGCGCGGCAAGCCTAGGCTGCGCGTCAGCGCGGCCAGCCCAAAGTCGATGTTGGGAAGCGCGCCGGTCGCCGCAAAGGCAGCGTCGCGCAGCGACGATAGTGTGCCGTCAACCTCGATCACCGACAGCAGCGCCGCCCCGCGGGGATCGCCGTCAGGATAGAGTTGATGACCGAACCCCGGCAGCGGCCGGTCATGGCTGAGCCAGCGCCGGATCGTCGCATCGGCGCCATGCCGCGCCGCATCCTCGGCCAGTTGCATCACCGCCTCTCCGGCGCCGCCATGGCGCGGGCCTGACAGCGTCGCGAGCCCTGCCAGCAGGCAAGCGGCCAGCGGCGCGCCGGTCGAGGCTGCGACGCGCGCGGCGAAGGTCGACGCATTCAGTTCATGATCGGCAAGCAGGACAAGCGCACGGCGGATCGCATCGGCGCGGCCGGCATCCACCGACCAGTCCTGCGCAAGCCGCTGATGGACGGGATTTGACCCCGCCGGTGCGCCCAGCGCGGCGGCCAGCACGCCGACCGCGTGCGCGGCATCGGTATGCAGCGAGGCGGCGCTGCGCCCGAGCGACGGGCGCCCCTGACCGGCAAGCACGGCAAGTTGCGCAAAGGCCGAGGCTCGGCCAGCTTGATGGGGTGCGTCCGGCGACGCTGCTTCGAAAGCCACCGGTTTCGGCAGAGCCCACAGAACGGCGGCGGCTTCTTCCAGTGTGGCGTGCCCGGAGAGCACTGCGGCGTCCTGCCCGCGATAGATAAGCCGACCGCGCGAGACGGTCGAAATCGCCGTTACGATCGAGGGCTCGCCCCAGGCGATGGCGCTTTCGGCGATGACTGACGGGCTGCGGCCGCGCGCCCGGCGGGTCGCCAGTGCGGCGATATCGTCGGCGCGGTACTGGCTGCGGCGCGGATCGGCGCGGTTGGGCCGCATGCCGATGCGCCCACGGCTGACATAGGCGTACAGCGTCTGCGCCCGCACCTTGAGTCTCTCCAGCGCCTCTTCCCGGGACAACCACTCGGACATATCGAGCCCTGATATTGATTATATTGATCAAGATTGATGGAAACGTTGCCCATCTCTATCTCCGATCCGGAAATGCTTCAAGGAGACAGGCTATGGCGAATGGGCTCGATGATGTGGTGGCGGCGGAAACCGTGCTTTCCGATGTGGATGGTCTTGGCGGCCGTCTGACGATCCGAGGTCATTCGCTGCCGGAACTGGCCGGCCGTTGGAACTATGCCCAGGTGGTTAGGCTGCTGCTCGACGGCTTCTTCAACGACCTTCCCGATGATGCGCAACTGACGCGGGCGCTGGGACAGGCGCGTGCGGACGTGTTCGAACGGCTCTTGCCCTCGCTGCCTTTGCTGGCGCCGCTCGATGTCTACAGCGCCATGCGCGCCGGCATGGCGCAGCTGCCGGATGGCGAGACCTTGACCGACGCCTTGCTGCTGATCGCGGCGTCAGCAC
>NZ_RZPI01000221.1:0-7857 GCF_003998715.1 Mesorhizobium sp. M7A.F.Ca.CA.002.15.2.1 | reverse complement strand
GCCTGGGCGCACGCGATCTCCCGGGCAGGAATGGCCCTTAGTGCTGCCCGCGACGAGCCCACCGCCGCCGCGGCTTCCGGTATCGACATTCCCAGGGAAAGATTGGTGGCATTCGTCATATCAGGCGCGGTGATGGGGCTGGGCGGTGCGCTCATGGCTCATTCCATCGGCGTGGTCACACCCGACACATTCTATCTCGGTCTCACCTTCATCACCCTTTCCATGCTCGTCGTCGGCGGCATGGGCAGCCTGTCGGGGGGTGTGGTGGGTGTCGTCCTGCTGTCCGCCCTTATCCAGGCGCTGCGCTGGCTGGAGGCAGGCGTATCGCTCGGCGAGTCCACTTTCGCCCTCCCGAAAGGGGTTCAGGAAATAGCCCTCGGCGTCATCATGATCGTGATCCTCGCGCTTCGCCCATCCGGACTCATGGGCAACCGCGAGATCACCTTACCCCGCAGCAGTCGCAACAAGTGACCGGCGGCACAAGCCCGACCGGAAAACAAAAAGGAGACGTGCATGACATACAAAATGAGAATTGTCGCAACCGCTCTGGCCTCGATGTCCATCGCATACCCGGCCCTGGCCGATGACAAGACCATCGTCATCGGCTTCGCCACTGCGGAGTCGGGCTTCATGGAAGCCTATGACAAGCCTGCGCAGGAGGCGGCCTTGATCCGCATCGACGAGATCAATGCGGCTGGCGGTCTGCTTGGAAAGCAGATCAAGGTCGTCAAGGCCGACACCAAGTCCGACCGGGCCGAAGGCGCCAAGGCGGGCCTCTCCGTGCTCGACCAGGGCGCGGATCTCGTGGTCGTCTCGTGCGACTACGACTTCGGATCGCCGGCTGCGCTCGCGGCCGAGGACGCGGGCCGTATCTCCTTCTTCCTGTGCGCGGAATCGGTCAAGGCCGGTATCCAGGGTGTCGGCCCGCACAGCTTCTCCGCGTCGGTGCTGGCGCCCGTGCAGGGCGCGACCATGGCCGAGTGGGCATTCAAGGAAAAAGGCGCAAAGGACTTCTACCGTCTGCTCGATACCTGGACGGCCTACAACAAGGGCATCTGCGACGGCTTCGACTGGATGATGCCGAAGCTCGAAGCCCAGGGCGCGAAGCTTGTCGGTGAAGACACCTTCAAGAACGAGGACGCCTCCATCGCCGCGCAGATCACCCGCATCAAGTCTCTGCCGAAGGAGCCGGATGCGATCATGCTTTGCACAATGATGCCGGGCGCTGTTTCGGCCATCAAGCAGCTTCGTGCCGCGGGCATCAACTCCATGATCCTGAATGGCTCGGGCGTCGACGGTAGCTATTGGCTATCCGCTGTGCCCGATCTGACGAACTTCTACGTCCCCGTTCAGGGATCGATCTATGGCGACGATCCCAATCCGGAAGTGCTGAAGTTCAATGCCACCTACAAGGCGAAGACAGGCGCCGATCCCTCGAGCCAGTATGTCTTTCCGGGTTACGTCATGGTCGACGTCTGGGCCAAGGCGGTGGAGCGTGCAGGCACGACCGATGCCGACGCCGTCGTCGCGGAACTGGAGAAGATGAAGAACGAGCCGACGCTGTTCGGGCCTCGTACCTTCACGCCGGAACTGCATCACCAGAACCAGACGCGGTACCTGATCGTCGAGACCAAGGCCGGCAAGCCGGGTGTTGTAGGCAACTGGACGATTTCCGAGCCGGTACCGATGGAAGCCTTGCTCAAGTAAGAAGATGGGCCGGGTAAGCCCGGCCCTTTCGTAGGATCTTGCCTTTGGACAAAAAACGAGGGCGGCCCGCTTGGACCGCCCTTCGTCGCCCGATGAATTCAGATTTTCGCTACCCTCGCGCTTTGCGGTAGGAATCCTTGAGCGCTATGAGCTCCCCCGAGAAAGCGAAGATATCGCAGCCGTCGACTTCGATTTGCTGCCCCGCTGCCGTGGTGCCGACGAAGCGCCATGATGAAAGCCCGGTGTCGCCCGTCACGACGTGCCGTCCCCTGGTCCACGCGGCCTTCGGGAAAGCATCGAACAGCGCTGCATAGGCGGCGCGCACGGCGTCACGCCCCATATGCTTGCGCCCTTCGGCATCGGGTCCGGCCGAGCCGTGGAAAGCGCAATTCTCAGCCATGCAGTCCATCAGCGCGCCCACATCGCGAGCGTTCCAGGCAGCGAGGAACCGGTCAAGCACGGCGAGCCGCCTGGCTGCGAGATCGCCGGCCTCAACGACCTCGACCTCCAGGAAGGCCAGCGGCGCATCGCCGGCATTGATGATGTTGTGGGCCACACCCGTCCGCCGCGAATAGGGCACCCCTTGAGTGAGGGCGGCTTGCGACTGCGCGCCGTCCGGGCCTTCGAGACCGAGCTTGCCGTCCGTAAGCGGCACGATGACGTAGTCATGGCCATGGATGTGCCAGCCGGTCTCGGCCCCGGCGGCAAAGCGCCATTCGGTGACCCGAAAGCGTTCGTCGTCGATATGGACGACCGGTTCGGCTTTCATGCGGGTCATTCAAGTCCCTCCTTGGCAACCGCACCGGTCAGGCGCTCAAGCGTCCGGCCCATGCGCGTCATGATTTCTTTCACATCGTCTTCTGTCGAGATCATCGGCGGGCAGAGCGCGAGCTGATCGCCGATGGCGCGGAAGATGAGGCCTTCCTCGTGGCCGAAGCCTGCTGCGATACCCCCTGCGCGCCCAACCTTGACGAAGGGGCGTTTCGTCGCCTTGTCTGCCACCAGCTCAACGGCGCCGATAAGACCGGTGCCCCGCGCTTCGCCGACAAGCGGGTGATCGGCAAATGAGCGGATGCCGGCCTGGAACGACGTCTCGAGGCGGGCCGCGTTTCCGATCAGGTCCCGCTCCTCGAAGATGGCCAGGTTTTCGAGACCCACTGCCGTCGCGACCGGATGACCTGACGCCGTGAAGCCGTGGCCGAAATTGCCGATCGTGGCGGTGTTGTCGGCGATCGCCTGATAGATCGCATCGGAGAAAATGACGGCGGCAAGCGGCATATAAGACGACGTGATTTGCTTGGAGACCGTCATGATATCAGGCGTGAAGCCGTATTTCTGAGCGCCGAAGGGCGTACCAAGCCGCCCGAAACCACAGATCACCTCGTCCGCTATCAGAATGATATCATTTGCCCGGCAGATTTTCTCCACGCCTTCCCAGTACCCGACCGGCGGTGGCAGAACGCCGCCGGCTGCCATGAGCGGCTCTCCTATGAAGGCTGCGATGGTGTCAGCCCCTTCTTCGGCGATCACCGCTTCCAGCTCGGCGAGCAGGCGCGCCGTGAAGGCGGCTTCGTCTTCGCCTGCCATGCCGAAGCGATAGAAGTGCGGGCAGGTCAGGTGGCGAACGGGAATGGCCGGCAGATCGAAGTCGCGATGGTTGACCGGCAAGCCTGTCAGGCTGCCGGAGGCGACGGTGATGCCGTGATAGCCCTTGGTCCGTGCCAGGAATTTCTTCTTTTTTGGCCGGCCCAGCGCGTTGTTCATGAACCACATCATCTTGACGATGGTGTCGTTGGCTTCCGAGCCCGACGACGTGAAGAAGACACGCGTCAGGTTTTCCGGCGTCATCTCCACGAGTTTCTCCGCGAGCCGGATGGATGGCTCATGCGCCTTGGAGGAGAAGGTGTGGTAGTAGGGCAGCTTCAGCATTTGCTGATAGGCAGCGTCGGCCAACCGCTTTTCCGAAAAGCCGACGCCCACCGACCAGAGCCCGGCCAGCCCTTCGATGTATTCCTTGCCGCGTTCGTCATACACACGGATGCCGTCGCCGCGGCTGATGATCAGCGGCCCGGTTTCTTCGTGCTGACGCAGGTTGGTGTAGGGGTGCATGGTGGTGGCGATGTCGGCGGCGGCGAGAGAGTTGGAAAGCGCATCCATGGAAGTCCTCAGCGGCTTGGAGAAATGGTTCGGGCAGTGAGTTCGAGATAGTCCTCGAGTCCCTTGCGTGGAGCTTTCACGATTCGGGAGAATGAATCATGGCAGGCCGTTGGAATGAGTGTCGATGATCCGCCGCATCAGCGCGGCGACGTCGCGCGCATTCGGCGGATCGGAGTGGATGCAGACGGTGTCGAAGTCGACCGGGCGGATCGTGCCGTCTGTCGTGACGAGTTCGCCTCGAGTAAGCGCCCCCATCATGCGGTGCTCGGCAAGCGTCAGGTCGATGGCCGACTGGACGCGCGGGATGATCAGGCTGCCGCCGGGAGCGTAGGCAAGATCGGGAAAGAACTCGCCCACGAAGGCAACGCCGAGTTCGGCTGCCGCCGTCTCGTGACAGGTTCCCGCCATGCCGAAGAGAGGGACGCCGAACGGCTTGACCGCCGCGGCAATTGCCCGGGCAGTGTCGACGTCGTGCGCGGCCATGCCGTAAATGATGCCATGCGGCTTGACATGGCTGAGTTGCCCGCCCTCGGCGGCCAGCATCCCTGTCAGAGCACCGATTTGATAGAGGAAGGCAGCTGTCAGTTCCTCCGGCTGAAGTCTCATTTCGCGCCGGCCGAACCCCTCACGATCGGGAAGGGAGGGATGCGCGCCGACCCGCTTGCCATGCGAAAGGGCGAGCCGCACGGTCTTCAGCATCGTCCATGGATCGGAGGCGTGGAAGCCGCAGGCGATGTTGGCGCAATCGATATGAGGCATGATGCCGGCATCGTCACCGAAGCGCCAGTTGCCGTAGCTTTCGCCCATGTCGCAGTTCAGGGTGACCATGGTTTACTTGCCTCAGCCCAGAGTGTTCAACGCCCAGCCGGGGGCGATGTGCGGGAATTCCGGCGGTGGTTCGCGCTCATGCAGCAGTCGAAGCACGCGCGGCGGCGTCAGTGGCAGCTGCCGCACCGGCTTGCCGATGGCGCGTGCCACAGCGCAGCCGATCGCCGCGCCCACCGCCAGGATCGGGACCTCGCCCGCACCCTTGGTGCCTAGAGGCCCCATCGACGGCGCGCCCTCGTAAAGGTCGGCGGCGACCGGAACCACATCCTGCGCCAGCGGCAGGCGATAAGTCTCGAAATCGTCCTGCGCGATGCATCCGTCGGCGGTGAGCGTCACCTCCTCGTGCAACGCATAGCCGAGCCCCTGTACCACGCCGCCCTGTATCTGGCCCAGGATGGCGCGCGGGTTGAGCGCGCGGCCGACATCTTGAACTACGCGATAGGCCAGCACCTCGACATGGCCGGTGTCCGGATCAACCGCCACCTCGGCCTCGTGAACGACGAAGACGGGAATGTCGAGCGCATCGATGAAATGCCCCATCGCGCAGCCGGACATTGCCGGAGTGTTCCTGGCGGCAAAGGCCCCGCTTCCGGTGATCGGGCCAGTGGTTGCCTGTGCATGGGCGACGACAGCGGGGATCGACATGCCGGAACCGGGACGTCCCGTGATCTCGACACGACCGTCCCGCAGCACCAGGTCTTCCGGTCGGGTCTGGAGCATCTCGCCGGCGGTCCGAAGCAGCTTCTCCCGCACTTCCGCGCAGGCGGCGATGCTCGCGGCACCAATGGACACGGTGGTGCGCCCACCGCCAACGCCGACATCGAGACCGGCGGCATCCGTATCGGCTTCGCGCACGATCACCTGGTCGGGAGCAAGCCCGAGCTGCCCAGCCACGATCTGCGGCAGGGATTGCACCATCGTGCCGGATCCGATCTCCACACCCGAGGTGACCAGCGTTGCGCTGCCGTCGGCGTTCAAATTCACCGTCGCCGCCGAAGGCCCGACGAAAACGAACCATGTGCCGACCGTGGTCGCAATTCCATAGAGCCTGCCGTCGGCCTCGGCCTCTGATGTACCGGTGCTGGCGCGCAGTGTCTCCATGCGATCGAGCATCGGACCCAGCACGTCGGCCTCGAAAACCTGCCCCGTGGCACCGAGATCGCCATCTCCCAGGACATTTTTCTTCCGGAACTCCATTGGGTCGAAGCCTAGCGCATCGCAGATTTCGTCGGTGTGTCGCTCCAACGCGAAGGTGTTGTAGACGCCGTTGCAAGCTCGGAAAGCGCCGTTGGGTGGTGTGTTGGTGTATACGGCGCGGCTGACGAGCCGCGTTGCGCCAACCCTGTAATTGCCGCCCAGCGTGTGCGCCGTCATCGTTGTCAGGAAAACCTGTTCGCCGCCATACGCGCCGCAGTCCATCAGCACGACCGCCTCGCGTCCGGCGATGTATCCTTCGGCGGTGACAGCGGAGCGAATGCGGATTTCCGCATTCTCGCGGCAGAGGCAGGTTGCCATCTCTTCCTGCCGGGTGTTTTCCAGGACCACCGTGCGCCCGGTCATCCGCGCCAGAAGTGCCGTGATCGGCTCGATGGACGCATCGAATTTCAGGCCGAACCCGCCTCCGACAGGCGGCACGGTGACCCGCACACGCCCGGGCGCAAGCTGCATGACCCTTCCGGTGACGTTGCGAACTGTCCAAGGCACCTGCGTCGAGGTCTGGATGTGAGCACGGCCGTCCTCCCAGGAGCCGATGGCAACGCGCGGTTCGAAAGGCACATGGCTCTGCCGGCCGACGGTGAAGCTGCTCTCGACAATGCGTATGTCGGGACGGGCGAAGGCCGCATCGACGTCGCCGCGGCTGGATTTTGCCTCCCATGCGATGTTGCCGGCACGTGCGCCGCCCTCGGTGATCACCTCATAGCCGCGCCAGCCCTCGTGGACGAGACGGGCGGCGGGCTGGAGTGCCTCGGCCATGGTGGACACCGGTACCAGCGGCTCGACCTCAAGCATGATGGCGGCAAGCGCCGCCCGCGCCTGCTTCTCCGTTTCGGCGGCAACGACGGCGATCGGCTCGCCGTGATAGCGGATGGTGTCGATGGCCAGGAGCGGATGGTCGGCAATGCCGATGCCGTAGAGGCCTGGCGCGTCGGCGCCGGTCGCCACCGCGCGCACGCCAGGACAGCGAAGTGCCGCCGAAAGGTCGAGCTTGCGGATACGCCCCGCGGAAACGGTCGACCGCAGCAGCACGGCATGCAACATGTCGGGGCGAACCCGGTCGTTGGTGTATTTCGTCCGCCCGCGCAGCTTGTCCTGCGCATCGCGGCGGGGAAGATTCATCACGGTGGCGGACAGCTCAGACATGGAGGCCTCCCACCGACTGGCCAGCCTTCCGCGCTTGGTCAAGGCAGTCGGCCACGGTGTCGACGATCCGCTCATATCCGGTGCAGCGGCAGATGTTGCCGACCATCGCGGCCTTGATGTCGGGACGGCTCGCATGCGGATTGTCACGCACGAACGCCGAAAGGCTCATAACCATTCCTGGAAAACACATGCCGCATTGCACGGCATCGGCGGCCTCTAGATTGGCCTGGAGCGGATGCAGCGCCTGGTTTCCGGAGCTCAATCCCTCGATGGTCGTGACCGCGCACCCCTGGACCAGGCCAATCGGCTTCAGGCAGGACGGCACCGCTTCGTCGTCGACATGCACCGTGCAGGCGCCGCAGAAGCCTTCGCGGCACACGGCTTTGGTCCCCGTCAGGAATCGTTCCCGCCGCAAGATGTCGACGAGCGGCGTCATCGGATCGCCGTGAAAGCTGCAGTCCTCGCCATTCAGCTGGAATGTCACAACCATGCCAGGCCCTCGGTCTTGAGAAGTGCGGCAACACCGCGCTTGACCAGCGGCGGAAGAACCTGGCGCCGGTACCAACCCTCCGCTTCCCTGCCGTCGCGGCCCTGAAAATCATTGTGCTCTAGTGCAAGCCCGGCAGCGCGCTCCGGATCGAGCGCGGAGGCCTGGCTTGCCCTCATCGCCTGTTCGAGCGCCGTCCAGCGCCGCGCTACCGGCTCCACCGAGCCGACGGCGATGCGACATCGTTTGTCCTTGTCCACCGCAAGCGAGACGACGGCGACCGGATAGTCGCCAGCCTTCCGAAGCGGCAGGCGGAT
>NZ_RZPI01000220.1:0-7883 GCF_003998715.1 Mesorhizobium sp. M7A.F.Ca.CA.002.15.2.1 | reverse complement strand
CACCATGAACAACGGCGGCAAGATCGCCATTCTGGGCATCGCCCCGACCGGATTCGAGATCGACTGGAACAAGGTCATCTTCAAGATGCTGCATCTCAAGGGCATCTATGGCCGCGAGATGTTCGAGACCTGGTACAAGATGATCGCGCTGGTGCAGGGGCCGCTGGATGTTTCCGGGCTTATCACGCACCGCATCGGCATCGACGATTTCCAAGCCGGCTTCGATGCAATGCGCAGCGGCAGTTCCGGCAAGGTGGTGATGGATTGGTAGATGCCGCCCTAACGCAGAATTCTGTTTTTCATCAGCCATTTCACGGAGCGGGGCCACGCGTAGTTCGCACCCATGCGAAGATCGGTAAACCCCTCCGAAACATGTTTCCCGGTTTCGGCGTCAAGGATGCGAATGAACATAGTATGTTCTGTTCGGTTGACGCGCGTTACGACGCCAAGCAAGGCAAGCGACGCGCCGTGCTCCTTGGCAATCGGGCCTTCACAACCAGCGCAGTTGCGCAATCCGTGCGGCGCCGTGGCCTGTGTATCCCTCGCCGGCACATCAATTACTGTAAAACGCCCAGACTGGGAGAGCATGTCCTTAGCAACTTGTGCTGATTCCGACAGATAGCGCCTGTCATATTCATCCGGGGGAATTATTCCCGCCCCGGCGCTCTTGTCCTCCAATTCGAAAGGGAACACTTCGATCGACATCGGCTTTGTCTGCTGCGCCTGCGCAAATGTGCAGGTGCCTACAAGCAGCGTCACCAGGACACTTAATGTGCGAATGCTCATCGTAGTCCTCCTGTCGGTATGATGGGCATTATACGCGGCCTGACAACGCAAATAACGATTAAATCGAAAGCAATGCTATGCTTCGGGAGTTTCCACGCAGTCTCGCTCGAACTCCGTCGTTCAGAGTGATTGGCTTGATCTTGGACTAACTCTTGCTCGGGACCAGACTGGTCTCCAATGCAGCCAGTCCGCTGGTGATCGCCGTGCGCTCTTCAGCGCTGAGCCTTGCCAGCAAATCCCGTTCGAACGCCTTCGCCAGCGGCACCATCTCGCGATAGGCGGCAAGCCCCGTTCCGGTCAGCGTCAGATGTTCGATACGGCGATCTTTCTCATCAGGTGTCCGCATCAACCAGCGCCGCCGCTCGAGTTCAGCCACGGCGCGTGAAACCTTGGTCTTGTGCATAGCCGATTGCTCGCCGAGTTCGGTCGCAGTCATCGTTCCATGCTGCCCCAGCCCCGAAAGGGTGCGCCATTCCGGCCGCGTCAGGCCATGGCTGTCCTTGTATATCCTCGAAAATTCGCGGCTGACGGCGTCGGCAAGCCGGTAGAGCCGGTAGGGCAGGAAGTTTTCCAGATTGAGAATTTCAGCCGCGTCGGACGCTTCGCTCCTGATCGCCATTTTTCAAAGCCGCCATTGATGGTTACATTTTCGATGGTTACAAATGAAACCAGTTTGGTCAATTGAGATCCATTCCGGGAGGAAGCAATGGCCTTTTCCTATATGCCGGGCTTCGGCAACGATTTTGAGACCGAGACGCTGCCCGGCTCGTTGCCGCAGGGACGGAATTCGCCGCAGCGGCCGGCCTACGGCCTCTATGCCGAGCAGCTTTCAGGCTCGCCCTTCACCGCGCCGCGCGGCACCAATGAGCGGTCCTGGCTCTACCGCATCCGGCCGAGCGTCAAGCACACCGGCCGCTTCAAGGCGGCGAGCTATCCCTTGTGGAAGAGTGCGCCCAATGTCGGCGATCATGAACTGGCGCTCGGCCAGTATCGCTGGAACCCGGTGCCGATGCCGAAGGAGCCGACCGATTTCATCGCCGGTATGCGCAGCATCACAACCGCTGGCGACGTGCTCGGGCAGACCGGCATGGCGGCGCATGTCTATGTCGCCAACACCTCGATGGCGGACGATCATTTTTTCAATGCCGACGGCGAGTTGCTGGTCGTGCCGCAAGTCGGCGCATTGCGCTTCGTCACCGAGATGGGCGTCATTGAGCTGCGGCCCGGCGAGATCGCCGTGCTGCCACGCGGTCTGGTCTTCAAGGTCGAGCTGGTCGACGCCGAAGTGCGCGGCTACGTCTGCGAGAACTACGGCGCCAAGTTGACGCTGCCCGATCGCGGCCCGATCGGCGCCAATTGCCTGGCCAACCCACGCGATTTCAAGACGCCTTGCGCCTGGTTCGAGGAGAAGGAAACGCCGTGCCGGCTGATCGTGAAATGGTGCGGCAATTTCCATGTCACCGAGATCGGCCATTCGCCGCTCGATGTCGTTGCCTGGCACGGCAACTATGCGCCCTACAAATATGATCTGGCGACCTTTTCACCGGTCGGAGCGCTTTTGTTCGACCATCCCGATCCGTCGATCTTCACCGTGTTAACGGCACCAAGCGGCGAGGAGGGCACGGCCAACATCGACTTCGTCATCTTCCCGCCGCGCTGGCTGGTGGCCGAAGATACCTTCCGGCCGCCCTGGTACCACCGCAACATCATGAGCGAGTTCATGGGCCTGATCCACGGCCAGTACGACGCCAAGGAAGAAGGTTTCGTGCCTGGCGGCATCAGCCTGCACAATCTGATGCTGGCCCATGGGCCGGATGCGCCTGGCTTTGAAAAGGCCTCGCGCGCGGAGCTGAAACCGGTCAAGCTCGACAACACCATGGCCTTCATGTTCGAGACCCGATTTCCGCAGATGCTGACCCGCTACGGCGCCGAGCTCGAAACCCGGCAGGACAACTACATCGACTGCTGGGCCGACCTGAAGAAGCGTTTCAACGGCACGCCCGAGGGCGACTGGTCTTGATCACCGAGCCAATGCCGGATCGGCTGGTGCTTTTGGGCTCGAAGGGTGGCCCGGCATTGCGGCCGGGTGGTCCATGGCCGAGTTCGTCGCTGCTGCAGATCGGCGGCCGCAGCATCGTCGTCGACTGCGGCCTTGGCGTGACGCGTGGTCTGGTCGATGCCGGCATCAGCCTGAAGTCGCTCGACCTGATCTTCATCACGCATCTGCACTCCGACCATGTGCTTGAACTGGGGCCGCTGATCCACACCGCCTGGACGGCGGGCCTCGCGACGCCCGTCGGCGTGTTCGGTCCGCCCGGCACCGGTCATTACTGGCGGCGCTTTTGCCAGGCGATGGAGTTCGACATCGAGATCCGCATCGTTGACGAAGGCCGGCCGGATATTCGCGATCTGGTGTCGATCAGCGAATTCGGCGAAGGCCAGGTGGTCGCGCAGGGCGGCTTGACGGTTTCGGCGCTGCGCGTCGAGCATCCGCCGGTGACCGATTGTTTTGCGCTTCGCTTCGAGCATGGCGCCAAAAGCGTGGTGTTCTCCGGCGACACGGCCTTTTATCCGCCGCTCGCCGATTTTGCCCGAGGCGCCGACATCCTCGTCCACGAAGCCATGCTGGAAGAAGGCATCGAGCGACTGGTGGCCAGGACCGGCAATGGTGCGCGGCTCAGAGAGCATCTGCTCGCCAGCCACAGCTTTGCCGAAGAGGCCGGCAGCATCGCAAGCGATGCCGGCGTGAAGAGATTGGTGCTCAACCACCTCATTCCGGCCGACGATTCTTTGATAGGCGAGGCCGACTGGACTGCCGCCGTCAGGAAAACTTGGAACGGCGACTTGACGATCGCCCGCGACGGTCTTGTTGTGGGCTTAAGCAGCGCCAAAGCTGCAGCAGGAGAGGAAACCGCATGAAGCTTGCCACATTGAAGGACGGGACGCGCGACGGGAAACTCGTCGTCGTCTCGCGCGACCTGACACGCTTCACCGACGCCTCGTTCCTGGTTCGCACGCTGCAGGCGGCGCTCGACGACTGGCGGCGCATCGCCCCGCATCTCGCGACAATAGCGGAATCGCTTGAGAACAATGCGATGCCGGCGGAGCGCTTCCACGAACATGACGCCCATTCGCCGCTGCCGCGTGCCTATCAATGGGCCGATGGCTCGGCTTACGTGAACCATGTCGAGCTGGTGCGCAAAGCGCGCGGCGCCGAGATGCCGGCGAGCTTCTGGACCGACCCGCTGATCTACCAGGGCGGCTCGGATTCTTTCATTCCGCCACGTGATCCGATCCGCACGGCTGACGAAGCCTTCGGCATCGACATGGAGGGCGAGGTCGCTGTCATCGTCGACGACGTGCCGATGGGTGCAAGCCTCGAAGAAGCAAAGGCAGCGATCCGACTGGTCATGCTGGTCAACGACGTTACGTTGCGCGCGCTCACCGGACCGGAACTGGCCAAAGGTTTCGGTTTTTTCCAATCAAAGCCGTCCTCGGCGTTTTCGCCGGTCGCTGTGACGCCGGACGAACTGGGTGATGCCTGGGACGGCGGCAAGGTCAGCCTGCCGCTGCTTGCCGATCTCAACGGCAAGCCGTTCGGCCGCGCCAATGCCGGTATCGACATGACCTTCGACTTTCCGGCGCTGATCGTTCATGCAGCAAGGACACGGCCATTGGCCGCCGGCACGATCATCGGTTCCGGCACCGTCTCCAACAAGCTCGACGGCGGGCCGGGCAAGCCTGTCTCGGCCGGCGGCGCCGGCTATTCCTGCATCGCCGAACTGCGCATGATCGAGACCATTGTGTCAGGCGAACCCAAAACGCCATTCCTGCGCTTCGGCGACACGGTGCGCATCGAGATGAAGGACAAGGCTGGGCATTCGATCTTCGGTGCCATCGAACAGAAGGTCGAGAAATACGAGAGGTAAGGGCATGACGGGGGTCTATCTGCTGGCCGGTGTCTGGGCACTCGCCATACTGGCGGTCTTCATCCAGGCGATCCGGCTGAGCTATCGCATAGAGGCGCGCTCGCCTGACCTGACCAACCGCAGCGGCTTTCCGCGCAAGGCGATGATGTTCCACACCATCACCAACATGGACGTCGCGCGGGACGCGGAAACGCAGAGCATGCGTCGGCGTATGAACTGGTTGCTGCTGATCGTTCTTGCTGGATTTGTCGTTATGTGGGCGGGCTTGTATCTGTCGCGGTCAACCGGATGACGTGATGAGCCTGCCCGACTACCCGCGCAGCATGGCCGGCAACAATCTCTGGTCGAACGACCGACTCTACCGCGCGGTATTGTCTCTTCAGCCCGGCGAAAGAGGTCAAGCGGCTGGGCTTGGGCGATCAGGCCAATACGACGTCATAGGCTGAAAATTGCCGATCCGCGGAGATCAACGTCAGGCCTTCAATTTGGGTCTGCGCAATAAGCAGGCGGTCGAAGGGATCGCGGTGGTGAAGCGGCAGATGTTCAAGTCTCGCCGCGTGTAGTTCGTTTACGCCGAGAATCGGAATCCCGTTCGATCGCAGGAGGTCCACGATGTCGCCTGTGAGCGTCACTTTGCCGAGCGATTTCTTGATGGCGATCTCGGCCACCGAGACGGCGCTGACGATCACATCCTTGCCTGTGAGAAAGATATCGCGCCGAAAGACGTGAATCGGCGTTGAGTACCCAAAGCAGAATATGGGTATCGACCAGATATCTGCGGCTCATTTAATATACTCGTCCCATTCGGGACCGAGTTCATCAAAATCATCCGATATCCAAATCTGGCCTTTCAGGGCGCCAAGCAAGCCTTTGCTCCCACCAGCCCGAACGGGAGCGCTCAAGGTTGCGACAACCTCTCCATGTCTGGTCAGATGGATCTCTTCGCCAGCCTGGGCACGTTTCACCAATTCGGAAAGCTGAGCCTTCGCTTTTGCCATGGGGATATTCATAGACGACCTCTTATGACCAGAATTTAGGTCATAATTGGCCGGGCCGCAAGTGAGTTCGATGGCTATTCCGCCGCCTGAACCTTGATCACGCCACGCTTGATCTGGTCCTGCTCGATCGATTCGAACAGCGCGCGGAAATTGCCTTCGCCAAAACCTTCGTCGCCCTTCCTCTGGATGAACTCGAAGAAGATCGGCCCGATCACGGTTTTCGAGAATATCTGCAGCAGGATCTTGGTCGTGCCGCCGTCGACGACGCCTTCGCCATCGATCAGGATGCCGTGCTTCTTCATCCGCTCGATCGGTTCGTCATGGCCGTTCACGCGGTCATACGACATGTCGTAGTAGGTTTCAGGCGGGCCGGGCATGAACTTCAGCCCGTTCTCGGCCAGTCTGTCGGTGGCCTCGTAGATTTCGTCGGTGCCGACGGCGATGTGCTGGATGCCTTCGCCATTGTACTTCTTCAGGTACTCGGCGATCTGGCTGGTCTCGTCCTTGGACTCGTTGAGCGGAATGCGGATCTTGCCGCAGGGCGAGGTGATGGCGCGGCTGACCAAGCCGGTGATCTTGCCGTCGATGTCGAAGAAATGGATCTGCTTGAAGCCGAACAGGTTGCGGTAGAAATCCCACCATTTGTCCATCTGGCCGCGATAGACATTGTGGGTCAGGTGATCGAGATAGTAGAAGCCGACGCCTTCCGGCCGCGGGTCGCGCGCACCCAGCCACTCGAACTCGGCATCATAGGCCGAACCCTTCTTGCCGTAGGTCTCGATGAAATAGAGCAGCGAGCCGCCAATGCCCACGATCGCCGGCACGTCCAGCGCCTTGTCGGCGCCTTCGTAAGGTGTGGCACCCTTGGCGACCGCATGGTGGAAGGCGTGTTTGGCATCGACCACCCGCCATGCCATCGAAGCCGCGCAGGGGCCGTGCCTGTCGACGAATTTCATCGCATGCGAGCCGGGCTCGGCGTTGACGACATAGTTGATGTCGCCCTGCCGCCAGATGGTGAGGTCTTTCGTGCGGTGCTTGGCCACCGCGATATAGCCCATGCGGGTGAACAGCTCAGCCAGCTTTTGCGGCTCCGGATGCGCGAATTCGACGAACTCGAACCCATCGGTGCCGGCCGGGTTGTCCTTGCTGATCCTGGCGGGCGGGGCGTCGTGCGGGAAGGGACCCATAATATTCCTCCGAAAGCTGGCCTGGCCTGAAAAGGCGATTTGACACGATGATAACGCGGAGGAGGCGCACGGTGCTTGCATTCAAACGCTTGAAATGATGATGTCATGCGTGAAGCGTGCATGATGTAAGGGAAAGCCATGGATGAGGCGCGCATTGACCAGTTCGACCGCAAGATAATGGCACTGTTGCAGGGTGATGCGCGGCTGACCAACAACGATCTTTCGGAGCGGGTGAACCTGTCGGCGTCGCAATGCTCGCGCCGCCGTCAGCGGCTGGAGGAGGACGGCTTCATCAGGGGCTATCGCGCCGTTCTCGACCGCGACAAGCTCGGTTTTTCCCTGGTCAACGTCATTTCGGTCACGCTCGCCACCCACAATCGCGACAATGCAAGGCGCTTCGGCGAACTGGTGGCGCGGCTGCCCGAAGTGCAGGAAGCGCACGCGCTGACCGGCGAGATGGACTACATCCTGAAAGTGGTGACGCCGGATCTCAAATCATTGTCGGAATTCGTCAACGGCGTGCTACTGCCGCACGAATCCGTGCAGCATGTGAAAACGGCGATCGTGCTGGAGACGCTGAAGGAAACCGGCGCGCTGCCGATTTAATCTGAGCGGATATCATTGATACGTCGGCAGGCCAGAGGGGGTGTGAAGGATCGCCAGCCTAATGACGGAAGGGCCGTTCAACCCTTCGACTGCTGGATCAGTCCATAGAGATTGGTGCAGCGGGCGCCGGAACGGCAATAGGCGAAGACCGGGCCGTCGAGTTCCTCGAGCGCTTCGGCCTGATCCTCGACATTCTCGGCCGTGATCTGGCCGCTGATCACCGGAATGTAGCGGAAGGCGAGGCCTGCGGCTTCGACCGCTGCCCCGACGGTGTCGGCAGAAGGCTGGCCCGGCTGTTCGTCATCGGGCCGGTTGCAGATCACACTCTTGAAGCCCGCTTCCCTGATGGCGGCGACGTCTTCGGGCTGGATCTGGCC
>NZ_RZPI01000021.1:0-21432 GCF_003998715.1 Mesorhizobium sp. M7A.F.Ca.CA.002.15.2.1 | reverse complement strand
GGCATCAGGAAAGGACAGATGAGCAGCGTGATACCGAGTGCGTCGGCGGTTCTGCGCACGCCGTCAAAATCGTTCTCGAGCGCGTCGATCGAGAAATGCCCAGTCGGCATGGCAAGCCCGTTCCTGTCGAGCTCGGCGCGGAATGCCTGGGGATCATCATAGACGCCGCCGAAACCTTCGACCTGGGCGTAGCCGAGCTTGCCGAGCATGGCGAGCACACCGTCCCAGGGTTGGAAATTGCGGGCGCTGTAAAGTTGGAATGACCAATTCATCGTCTCTGTCCGTTTTGCTTGGGGATCGTCGTTGGAAGGTTGGTTCTCGGAAGCTAGATGCGTGTGCCGGTTGCGGTGTCGAAAAGCGAGGCGCGCATCGGATCGAATCCAAGCGTCACCGCCTCGTCGTTCTTGGGCGTGCGTTCCGAGGTCACTCGGACGCTGAAATTCTGCTGGGCAAGCTTCAGCCAGACCAGCGTGTCGGAGCCCATGGGTTCGACCACCTCGACATTGGCGGCCATCGAGAACGGCCAGCCGGTGCCGCTGTTCAGGCTGACATGCTCGGGCCTGATACCGAATGTGACGGGGCCGGGAGCCGGAGGCTTGGCAAAGTCGTAAGTGCCGAGCGGGATCTTGATATCCCCGGCCGCGAACCGCCAGCCGCCGTCGGCGTCTTCCAGGTGGCCATCGACGAAGTTCATTGCGGGCGAACCGAGAAAGCCGGCGACGAAGCGGTTGACCGGACGGTTGTAGATGGTCTGCGGCGCATCGAGTTGCTGGATGACGCCGCCCTTCATCACCGCGATGCGGTCGGCCAGCGTCATCGCCTCGATCTGGTCGTGGGTGACGTAGATCATGGTGTTCTGCAGCTTGCGATGCAGCAGCTTGATCTCGACGCGCAGTTCGGCGCGCAGCTTGGCGTCGAGATTGGACAGCGGCTCGTCGAACAGGAACACGTCGACATCGCGCACCAGCGCCCGTCCGATGGCGACGCGCTGGCGCTGGCCGCCGGAAAGTGCGGCCGGCTTACGCTGCAGCAGCGGTTCGATCTGCAGGATTTCAGCCGCCCGCGTGATCCGCTTGGCGATCTCTTCTTTTGGCGTGCCGGCGACACGCAGCCCGAAGGACAGGTTCTTCTCCACCGTCATTTGCGGATAGAGCGCATAGGACTGGAACACCATGCCAATGCCGCGGTCCTTGGGCTCTTCCCAGGTGACGTTCTTGCCCTTGATGAAGATGCGGCCTTCGGAAACGTCGAGCAGGCCGGCAATGCAGTTGAGCAAGGTCGACTTGCCGCAGCCGGACGGCCCGAGCAGCACGATGAACTCGCCATCGGCGACATCCAGATTGAGCGTCTCCAGGACGGTCACCGCGCCGAAATTCAGCGACAGGTCCTGGATCGAAACGCTGGTATCGTTGGCTGCCGTCATCGCCATCACCCCTTCACCGCGCCGGCGGCGATGCCACGTACGAAAAGCTTGCCGGAGATGAAGTAGACGATGAGCGGCACAAGCCCGGTCAGGATGGTTGCGGCCATATTGACGTTGTACTCCTTCACGCCTTGCACCGAATTGACGATGTTGTTGAGCTGCACCGTCATCGGATAGGTGTCGGGGCGGGTGTAGACGACGCCGAACAGGAAGTCGTTCCAGATGCCGGTCACCTGCAGGATGATGGCGACGACGAAGATCGGCAGCGACATCGGCAGCATGATGCGCAGGAAGATGCCCCAGAAGCCGGCACCGTCGACACGTGCCGCCCGGAACAGCTCCTCCGGCATCGAGGAGAAATAATTGCGGAACAGCAGCGTCAGGATCGGCATGCCGAAAATGGAATGGACGATCACCAGCCCGCTGAGGCTGCCATAGAGGCCGATCTCGCGCAGGATGATGACGATCGGATAGATCATCACCTGGTAGGGAATGAAGGCGCCGACGATCAGGATGATGAAGAACGTATCGGCGCCCTTGAAGCGCCAATTGGCCAGTGCATAACCGTTCACCGAGGCGATGGCGATCGACAGCAGCACTGACGGCACGGTGATGCGCACCGAATTCCAGAAGCCGCGCGAGAGCCCGTCGCAGTTAAGGCCGGTGCAGGCAGTCGACCACGCTTTGACCCACGGTTCGAAAGTGATCTCGAGCGGCGGTGAGAAGATGTTGCCGAGCCGGATCTCCGGCATGCCCTTGAGCGAGGTGACGACCATGACGTAGAGCGGCAAGAGGTAGTAGACCGCCATGACGAACAATGTGCCGTATAGGAAGACGTTGCGGCGCGAAATCACGCGGCGCGGCTTCGGGCCGTAGGGATCGGTGATGCCCTGGCGCGCGCCGGCGGCGGTGCTTGCTTGAGCGGTGATGTCTGCCATGCTCATTTGCGCCGCCCGAACTCGAGATAGGCCCAGGGCACGATGACGATCACCACCGAGAGCAGCATCATGGTCGAGGCAGCAAAGCCCTGGCCGAGGTTCTGGGCGAAGAACATATAGTCGTAGACGTATTTGGCCGGCACTTCGGAGGCGATGCCTGGGCCGCCGCTGGTCTGGGCCACGACGAGGTCATAGACCTTGACGATGCCGGCAGCGATGATGACGAGCGTGGTGATGAAGACCGGCCGCATCATCGGGATGACGATGAACAGATAGGTCTTCCACATCGGGATCCCATCCACCCGCGCCGCCTTCCAGATGTCCTCGTCAATGCCGCGCAGGCCAGCCAGCATCAGGCACATGATGAGCCCTGTGCCTTGCCACAGCGCCGCGATCGATATGCCGTAGATGACGATGCTGGAATTGTAGAGCGGGTCGAAGCTGAAGCTCGTCCAGCCTAAGTCACGGACCACATGCTGGATGCCGAAATCCGGATTGAGCAGCCACTGCCAGACCAGGCCGGTGACGATGAAGGAGAGCGCGAAAGGATAGAGGAAGATGGTGCGCAACGTGTCCTCGAAGCGGATCTTCTGATCGAGCAGTGCTGCAAGCAGGAAGCCGATGACCAGCGAGAACACCAGCGAGATCGCGCCGTAGATCAGCAGGTTCTCGATCGAGATCAGCCAGCGCGGCGTCGCCCACAGCCGGTAATATTGGTCGAGCCCGACGAAATTCAGCCGCGGCAAGAGCTTCGAATTGGTGAAGGAATAGAGCACCGTCCAAACGGTGCCGCCGACGAAAACCACCATGGCGGTGAGGATCATCGGGATCGAGGCGACCTTCGCATTGAGGTTGCGGAACAGAAGGTTGGGGCGTTCGCTCTTGCTCATCTCGTCAGCCGGCTGGGTAAGGGCGGTGCATTCCCGGCCCTGCATTCGCAAGGCCGGGAGCGAGGTGGCTTGCCGCCAGCGTCAGTCCGCCGAAGCGATGAGGTCGGCGAAGCGCTTCTGTGCGTCTTCGACGGTCAATTCCGGCTTGGCGAAGAATTCGGCGAAAAGGTCTTCCTTCTGCTTCTGGGTGTCCTGCGAAAGCAGTTGGTCCGTCCATGGAATGACGGCGCCCTTGGCGAGGATGGCGAGGCCTTTCTTCATGCAGTCGTTCGCCGCGTTGAGATCGACGTCGCCGCGCACCGGCAGGGAACCCTTCTTCAGATTGAAGGCAACCTGCGTCTTGGGATCGAGCAGCGTCTCGGCCAGCACCTCCTGCGCCTTGCTCTTGTCGGCATCCTTGAGCAGCGGGAAGTAGAAGGCGTCGCCGCCCGTGGCTATGACCTCGTTCAGCCCAAGGCCCGGCAGGCAGGTATAGTCCTTGCCGGCGGTCTTGCCGGCAACCTGGAACTCGCCCTGTGCCCAGTCGCCCATGATCTGGCCACCCGCCTTGCCGGTGATGACCAGGTTGGTCGCCTGGTTCCAGTCCTGCACATTGGTGTCCTTCGCCATCTTGCGGGCATCGTCCGCGGCCTTGAAGACCTTGGCGACTTCGGGCCCGGCGGCGAACTTGGCATCCTTGTCCTTGTAGACCTTGAGGAACGTGTCCGTGCCGCCCACAGCCGCAAGCAGCACGTCGAAGGCACCGGAGGATTGCCAGGCTTGCCCGCCGACGGCGAGCGGGATGATGCCGGCCTTCTCCAGTGCCGGCGCTGCCGCCACGAATTCATTCCAGTCCTTCGGCAACGGCACGCCGGCCTTCGCGAAGGCTTCGTTGGACAGCCACAGCCACTGCCAGGAATGGATGTTGACGGGCACGCAATAGATCTTGCCGTCGATGGTGCAGCCGTCGAGCAGGCTCTTCGGCCGCACGACATCAGTCCACTTGCCCTTGGTGGCGACGTCGGTGAGGTCGCGCATCAGGCCGGCCTGCACCAACTCTTCCGCCTGCCGGCCGTGGTTGAACTGCGTGGCGCCCATCGGATCGCCACCGGTGATGCGGCTGATCATGATCGGCCGCGCCGTGCCGCCGGAGCCGGCAATGGCGCCGTCCACCCAGTGGTTGCCGGTCGCATCGAATGCCTTGGCAAGTTCCGCAACCGCCGCGGCCTCGCCGCCTGAAGTCCACCAATGGGTGACTTCCAGGTCCGTCGCGGCCGCCTGGCCGGCAAATTGCAGTGCAGCCGTCGCCGCCAGGGCAGCGGTCAAAAATCTGTATCGCATTTCGGCTCCTCCCAGAATCTGAAACGTTACAGATTTTCGATACGGCAATTGCGCGGGCTGTGCAACCCATCAACGAAGCGCCCTCGATATTTTTTCGGGCCGCGAACAAATCCGCCTGAATGATCGCGCTTCTCATGCACTGCAGCATGGTTTGCTGCGGCGCAAACACCGAAATGCCGCCTGATACGGGCAAAAGGCGGCGGCAGGGCGATTTCTCCTGGAATCCCAATGCGTTTCGCAAAAAGAACCATCCACCTCGTGACGAGGACATACATCTCGATACTGGCAATCTGTAACGTTTCAGTATATTGACGCTTTGCCGGGGCTGGGACGCATATCGTATCGCTATGACGGCGATTGCCGACATGGCCCGCGGCTGCTATGCGCCTGACGGGCGGGACGAATGGACAGACAGCGTACGGACAAGAACGGGGAGAACTCGGCACAGGGACGGCCGACGTTGAAGACGCTTGCCTTCATGACCGGGCTCGGCGTCACCACCGTGTCACGCGCCTTGAAGGATGCCCCGGAAATCGGCGCCGAAACCAGGCGCCGCGTCCAACTCGTCGCCAAGCAGATCGGCTACCGGCCGAACCGCGCCGGCGTGCGTCTGCGCACCGGCAGGACCAATGTCATCAGCCTCGTGCTCAACACCGACCGCGAGATCATGAGCTTCGTCTCGGACATCATCTACGGCGTTTCGGAAGTGCTCGCCGAAACGCCCTATCACCTGATCGTCACGCCTTATTCCCGCTCGCAGGATCCGATGGAGCCGATCCGCTATCTCGTCGAGACCGGCTCGGCCGATGGCGTCATCATCTCGCGCACCCAACCGAACGATCCACGCGCCCGCTACATGCTCGAGCACGGCATGCCCTTTGCCACGCATGGCCGCACCGACATGGGCCTGGTCCACCCCTACCATGACTTCGACAACCATGTATTCGCGATGGAAGCCGTGCGCCGCCTGGCGAGCATGGGCAGGCGCAAGCTGGCGCTTCTGTCGCCGCCACCCGGGCTGACCTATTATGGCCACACGCTGAACGGCTTTGCCGATGCGCTGAGCGAGGTCGGCGCCAGCGAAATTCCGTTCAACACCGTTTCCATCGATCACACGATCGAGCAGATCAGGACCAGGACCGCGCAGGTGATGCGCCGCGAGAACAGGCCGGACGGCTTCGTCAGCAGCGCTGCCGCCGCGACACTGGCTATCGTCGCCGGCATCGAAGATGCCGGCCTCAAACTTGGCCGCGACGTCGATGTCGTGTCCAAGCAGTCGTCGGACCTGTTGCACCTGTTCCGGCCGGAATTGCTCGTCGTCAACGAGAACTTCCGCCTGGCCGGCTCCGATCTCGCCCGCTCCGTGCTCGGCTGGATCGGCGGCGCCGCACCCGGCTCGCTGCAGCGCCTGGTCGCCACCAGCGAGGTTCAGGCGTTCAGACCCCCGGTTTCCGTTTAGGCTCTTGGGCCGGCTTGTCAGCCAGCCGCACCGCTTCCCCACGGCCCATGGAACGCGCCTTTGTCGTCGATACGCTCGAAGCCGTGCGCGCCGAAGAAGTCGCGTTGCGCCTGGATCAGGTTCGAGGTGCCGCGGCCCTGGCGATAGCTGTCGAAATAGGCAAGTGCGGAAGACAGCGCCGGAACCGGCGAGCCGGCCTCCGAAGCCCTCGCCACGATGCGGCGCAGCGACGGATGCGCTTCCTGCATCAGCGAGATGAAGGCCGGCGCCATCAGAAGGTTGGTCGAGGCGCCGCCCTTGCTGAAGGCTTCCGCCATGGTGTCGAGCATCTGCGAGCGGATGATGCAGACGGCGCGCCAGATCCTGGCGATGGTCGGCATCGGCAGGTTCCAGTTGAATTCCTTCGACGCGCCGTCCATCACCGCAAAACCTTGGGCGTAGGCGGCGATCTTGCCGGCGAACAGCGCCAGTTCCAGATCTTTCAGCAAGGCGTCCTTGTCACCGGAAATCTTCGTCACGCCGATGTTGCCATAGGCCTTTTCCGCCGCCAGCCGCTCGTCCTTGATCGACGACAGAACGCGCGCCGCCACCGCCGCCTCGATCGCGGTGGCCGGGATGCCGAGCTGCTGCGCCTCGATGACCGACCATTTGCCGGTGCCCTTCTGGCCGGCGCGGTCGAGGATGATGTCGACCACCGGTTTGCCGGTCTTCGGATCGTCGGCGGCCAGCACCTTGGCGGTGATCTCGATCAGGTAGGAGTTGAGCCGGCCCTTGTTCCAGTTGGCAAACACCGTGCCGATCTCTTTCGGGCCCATGCCCAGGCCGTCGCGCAGGATGCCGTAGATCTCCGCGATCATCTGCATGTCGGCATATTCGATGCCGTTGTGGATGGTCTTGACGAAATGTCCGGCGCCGTCGGTGCCGAGCCATGCCGCGCAGGGTTCGTCCTTGAATTTGGCGGAGATCGCCGTCAGCACCTTCTCGACGCGCTTCCATGAGTCCTCCGTGCCGCCGACCATGATCGACGGCCCGTGGCGTGCCCCCTCCTCGCCGCCGGACACGCCCATGCCGATGAAGGTGAGACCCGAACCGGAAAGCTCGGAGAAGCGCCGCATCGTGTCGCGGAAATTGGCGTTGCCGGCATCGATGACGATGTCGTTGGCCGACAGCACGCCACGCAGTGCCGCGATCTGTTCGTCGACCGGCTTGCCGGCCAGCACCATGATGATGATCGGGCGCGGCGGCCGGATCGCGGCGGCGAGCTCTTCAAGGCTGTAGCAGGGCACGACCATGTCCCTGAGTGCGCCGGCATTCTCGACAAAGGCATCGGTGCGCGCCCTGGTGCGGTTGAAGACAGCGATGCGGTGCCCGTGCTCGGCGATGTTGAGCGCCAGGTTGGAGCCCATCGTGCCAAGGCCGATCAGGCCGATTTCGGCTTTTTCCATCGTTTCTTCCCTGCTCTCGGATCGTTTGTTGAGACCGCGATTTTGCGGGCGATGATTGACGGGCCTTGACGCCTGCGTCAACCGCCTCGCCGAATTGTGTTGCCCGGATTGTCGGTCGTGCCCGTGTAGAGGTACCTGGCAGTCCCGCCTACGGCCTGATGTCGACGGGCGCCTCGATCTTCACCATCTGAAAATCCGAGACCAGTATGTCGATGCGCACCGTCCACCGGCCGGGCAGCGGAATGACGAGGTTGTCGACGCGCCAGCTGCCGTCGCCGGGCTTGGTTGCCGCGCGCTTCAAGGGCTCGATGCCGGAATCGGGCTTTGACAGCACAAGCGTTACCTCCTTGGCGTCGAGCGGGCCGAAATCGCCGCTCATGATGACCATCGAGGCAACGACCGGGCCGGCATGGCCTGGAGTGATGTTGAGATCGGCCATCGCTTGCAGCGCGTGGATATGGACCGACACCGGTTGCGCTGCCGCGATCGCCAGGGCTCGTGGCGGCGGTGTGAAGCGCCAGCCCGCGGCAACGCCGAAAATCGCCAACACGATCAACATCTCGACGCCGATCGAGCGGACCAGCCTGCGTTGAACTTCCGTCGATCCCGCCTCGGCCGATGCCGTGAGTTTCCAGCGGTTGACGGCAGCGAGCGTGAACAGAAAGACCAGCAGCCCGAGCTTGATCAGCAGCAGCCTTCCATAGGCGGTGTCGACCAATGCCGCGGGCGTTTGCACCTGGATGACGGCAAGCACGGTGCCGGCAGCGGCAAGCACGGCCACCACGGGCAGGATCGCCCAAGAAAATCGCCGCAGGAATGGCGTGGCCTCCGCCGATTGCCCCTTGAGCGCCAGCCCGAGTGGGACCAATGCGCCGACCCACGACGCGATGCAGACGCCATGCAGGAACACCATCGGCCGCGTCAGCCATTGCGGTTCGGCGGCACTGGCATGGCCGCTGGCGGCAAGGGCAATCCCCACCCCGGCCAGGCCGGCCAGCGCCAATGGCTTGGCGGTGGCACGGGGACCGGCCAGCGACAGCAGGCCAAGCCCCAGCGCGATCAGCGCGACCAGCACCGTCCAGCCGAAGCTGGTGCCGAGCCCGGTCCGCCAGATGACCGATTGTGCCAGATGGGAGAGCGGCGCCCCGAGTGCATCAAGCCCCTGCAATCCGAGCGACAGGGACGACGCGACCAGCCCGCTCAGGATTGCAGCTGCAACGAAGCGTTGCCCGGCACGGGCACTTCCGGCCAACCAGGCAAGCGCGAAGGCGCCGCCAACGCCGAGGAAGAGGCCGACGTAGAGAAAGATTTTGCCCGCCCAGATAGCCGACCGCAACGGCCAGTCGACGGTTTCGGATACGGCCGGCGGTTCGCTGGGCGCTCCGATGGAAAACAGCAGCGATCCGCCGACGGGATGACCGTCTGCGGAGATGACGCGCCAGCTCAAGACATGCGTGCCCGACTTGAGCGGCTGCGGATTGTCGATCTCGACGGTCTGGTCGCTGAGACGAAAGGCGGTCAGTGGAACCGGCTTGCCGTCGGGCTTCACCAGCGTCAGCACCAGAGGCGAGACCGGCTCGCTGAAGGTCAGCGAGAACTGCGCCGGTCCCTGTGCCAGCACCGCGCCGTCGGCCGGGTCGGTCTTGATCAGCGCGGCATGGGCAAAGGCCTGATCTGACACGGCAAGGCTGGCAAGAAACACGATCACAGCCAACAGGCCGACGGCAAGCCGGCCGGTGCGTTTGCCGGTCATGCAAGCCGTTTGCAGGAGGGAGGTCGTGCTCATGTCACCGCCACGAAAAAAGAGCGGCGCACTCGAAAGAGCGCGCCGCCTGGGAGATCATTTCTTCGGCAGCAGCTTGATGCCGGGTGCCGGGCTTTCCAGTGCGTCTTCATCCTGCCCTGCCGCTGGAATCTCGATCCAGCGATCGGCTGCACCGTCGCATTCCTGCACGACCGGGAAATAGAGTTTTTGGCCGACGGGGAGATCCGCCGTCAGCGTCGCGCGGAAAACGAACTCGTCATAGAATTCATCGGGCAGGTTGCCGCCGCTCCAGTCGACCTCCTTGACCCCATCGGTCACCGCCTGACCGTAGAGCTGGTAGGATTTCTCGTACTTGCCCTTCTTGGTCTGCAGCGTCCAGCCGGGCTTCGGCATCGGCTTGATCGCGATCACCCCTTCCGGAATCTGCACGCGCACGGCGGTCGTCGCCTTGCCGTCGCAGCCATGCGGCACGCGCAAAACGGCCTTGTAGGTCGAGCCGACCGCCGCCTCCTGGGTTTCGAACGTGATATGCGCGAAGGCGGCGCTGGTTCCGAGCGCGAGAAGTGCGCCGGCCGACAAAAGATATTTGTTCATGATGGTCCCTCGGATTTTCAAGATTTGTCGAGCTGGCGCGGTCAATTGGCGTGATCGTCCACGGCGCCGCCGCCCATGCCTTCGACGGCGAAATCGACGCTGACGGCGCCGGCCTTTTCGAAGGTCAGGGTGGCGGAGAACTTTTCGCCCTGTTTGGGTTGCCGCTTCAGGCCCATGAACATCAAATGATAGCCGCCAGGTGCAAGGGCTACCTTGCCGCCGGCCGGAATTTCCAGGCCGCCGGCAACCGGCCGCATGGTCATGACGCCGTCCTTGACGCCCATCTCATGCAGCTCGGCCTTTTCGGAGACATCGGAGGAAATCGACACCAGCCGATCCGGCGCACTGCCCTTGTTGGTGATGGTGAAATAACCGCCGGCCACTTTGGCGCCGGCCGGCGTGGCGCGCGACCAGGGGTGGCCGATCTCAAGATCGCCAACCTTGAACTCATGCGCGAGGACGGACTGGGCGCCTGTGAACAGCAGCGCAAGAGCCAGCACGGCAATGCCGACACGCTCTTCGATGCCGCGTAGAATGCTGCCCGGCTCAGGACGCGCGGCGTCAGGGAAAAAATAGGACATGGTTGCTCCATGAAGTGAAGGTCGCGCCGTTGCCGGTCGCGAGCAGTTAGATCTTTGGATGGGTACGCCCACGAAAGGTTCCGCCGGGCAAACAGGCTCAGGCCGTCAGCGGCGGCGCGCGCGGGTTCGACGGCGAGCGCTCACGCGCAAAGTCGAGATGGATGGCCGCCGGGAAGACAAAGGCGACCGTTTCAAAGGAAAGGCTGCCCGGCGCCAGACCGGCATTGGGCGGCGGCGCAAAGGCCGCCGAAACCATGCTGCAGCCGAGCACGCAGCATGCCGGCAGATGGGACGGCGGCTGGTTGCCGCCCGGAAGCTGGGTTGCGCCTTCATGGGTACAGATGACGTTGCCAAAAGCGTCGAGTTGCGATGCATTGGGACCGGCGCCGAAGGCGAATGCACCAAGCGTCGACTGGAGCAACAGCAGATAGGCCGCGACAAGCGCGACCGGCATGCTCCATCGTCTCCTCGATACGCCCAAAGCCCTGCCTCTTCGCAGCAACCAACCATATCTAGCACGGGGCCGGCGGGTGGAAAATCGCCAAATCGCCGCGGCGGCAACGCGGCAGGCCCAAGGCATGTCGCCCAGAAGTGTATAGCGGTTTTGGGACAACATGCATGAAACAGGGCTCCGAGCCGCGATGCGGCTCAGTGTTTTTGCAGCGACCGGCTCTCCGGGATCGAGGTCAGCAATGTCTGGCGCGCCGACTTCAAATGCTTGCGGCAAGCGGCGTCGACCTTGCCGAGATCGCGTGATTTCAGCGCTTCTATGTAGACCAGATGCTCACCGATCGCGACTTCGTTGCGCTCGCGTTCCTGCGCCTTGTTCCACTGGTAATGGTAGTGGAAGATCATGGCGATGACATCGTAGAAATCGACGATGAAGCGATTGCGCGATGCCCGGTGGATCAGCCGGTGGAAGCGCTCGTCGAGTTCGGAGAACTCGGTGAAGCGGGCGGCTATGTCGTTTGCCAGCTGGCGATGCTCGTCTTCCAGGCGGTCGAGATCGGTCCAGACTGCGCTGTCCTGCGGTAAAGCGGCAAAGGCGGCCGCCGAGCGCAGTTCGAACATCTCGCGGATTTCGGTCAGCTCCAGCGCGAAAGCGCGCGTAAAGCCCTTCAGCACCCAATGACTGTTGCGACGTTTCTCGATCAGGCCGAAGCGGGAGAAGCGGATCAGGAACTCGCGCACGCTGGTGGTGCCGACGCCGATCTCGCGCGCCAGTTCGAGTTCGTTGATCTGCATGCCGGCTTCGGCGCCGCCGGCGAGCAGCCGACGCATGAACGACCGTTCGATGATCTCGGCCAGCGTGTCTGTCTCTTCCTCGGGGAAGAAATCATCGGGAAGCGGTTCGCGCAGCACCGTCTTGGCGCGCTTGTTCCAGGCGATCAGCCCGGTCTCTTCCATGCGCGCGAGAATGGTGCGCACCGTGGTCCGGCTGACGCCAAGCAAGGTGCCCAGTTCCGGCTCCGAAGGCAGGCTGCGCGTTTCGTCGAGCAGCCGCAGGCAGCGGTTGTAGGCATCCTTGTAGACGTTGTTGCTCTTCGACATCCCTGACCCGTTGCACGCCGTCGCTTGCAGCGGACGGTTTGAAGCGCAATATGACGTTCGCATGGCTCTGAGAAGCGAAATTGCTTCCCGGAACAACCCGGAGACATGCGGAACTCCCCACGAAAAAACAATTGACGCAAAACTGTTTTTTCACGATAAAAGACAATATCTCTAAACAGGCGCGTGTCAATCCGCCCCGCGCAACCCAGGATCACCCAGGAAACCGCCCGTGAACGCCTCCAACTGCATTCTTCTGTCCCCCGCCGACAATGTCGCCGTCGCCAACGGCCGCATCGAGATCGGCACCGCGCTGCCGGGCGGTGCCGTCGCCAGTGCGCTGATCGAGCCCGGCCACAAGGTGGCGATCAAGCCGATCGCCGCCGGCGAGGCCGTGGTGAAATACGCCCAGGCGATCGGTCGCGCGACACAGGACATCGCAGCCGGCGAGCACGTGCATTCGCACAATCTGGTTTTCGAATCCGGCCGCTTGCCGGTCGTGCCGCCGAGCGAGGCCGAGCACGCGACGGAGGCCGACCGCGCCCGCACCTTCATGGGCTATCGCCGCGCCGATGGCCGCGCCGGCACGCGCAACTTCATCGGCATCGTCGCCAGCGTCAATTGCTCGGCCACCGTCTGCCATTCCATCGCCGATACCGCCAACCGCACGCTGTTGCCGAAATACCCCGGCATCGACGGCTTCGTGCCGATCGTGCACGGCCAGGGCTGCGGCATGAGCGGCACCGGCGACGGCATGATGGTGCTGCACCGCACGCTTGCCGGCTATGCCCGCCACCCGAATTTCGGCGGCGTGCTGATGGTCGGCCTCGGCTGCGAGGTCAACCAGCTCACCCTCTACGGCCAGAAGGGCGTCGCTGCCGGCAAGCGCCATTTCAACATCCAGGACGCCGGCGGGTCGCGCAAATCGGTGGAAAAAGCGATGGGCGTGCTGGCCGAGATCGCCGAGGAAGTCGGCCAGTTGAAGCGTGAGCCGATCCCGGTCAGCGAGATCGTCGTCGGCCTGCAATGCGGCGGCTCCGACGGCATGTCGGGTATCACGGCCAATCCGGCGCTGGGCGCGGCTGTCGACATCCTGGCCGGCGTTGGCGGTATCGGCATCCTCTCCGAGACCACGGAAATCTACGGCGCCGAGCATCTGCTTGCCTACCGCGCGGCAACGCCGGAGATCGCGCAGAAGCTCGACGGCTTCGTGAAGTGGTGGGAGGACCACGTCGCCAAGCATGGCGCCTCGATCGACAACAATCCCTCGCCCGGCAACAAGCGCGGCGGCCTCACCACCATCCTGGAGAAGTCCCTCGGTGCGGTCGCCAAGGGCGGCCAGACGCCGCTCAACGGCGTCTTCGGTTACGCCGAAAAAGTCACCGGCAGTGGCCTGGTGTTCATGGATACGCCTGGCTACGACCCGGTTTCGGCGACCGGCCAGGTGGCGGGCGGCGCCAACGTCATCGTCTTCACCACCGGCCGCGGCTCCTGCTTCGGCTGCCGTCCGACGCCGTCGATCAAGGTCGCCACCAACTCGACCATGTACCACCAGATGGAAGAGGACATGGACGTCAATTGCGGCGTCATCGCCTCGGGTGAAAAGACCATCGCCGGCATGGGCCGCGAGATCTTCGAACTGATCGTCGAAACGGCTTCCGGCCGCAAGACCAAGAGCGAGGACTTCGGCTACGGCGACAACGAGTTCGTGCCCTGGCATCTGGGCGCAACACTTTAGATTTTACTGATATAAAATAGACGGCGCGCCGGTCAGCGGCGGGCAACGGGGAGGTTTTGCATGGAAAAACGCCGTATCGGTCGGACAGCTCTGGAGGTCACCGAAGTCAGTTTCGGCGGCGCCGCACTTGGCGGCCTTTACCGCGCCTGTTCGCGCGAAGCGGCGATGGAGACGCTGCAGGGCGCCTGGGATGCCGACCTGCGCTATTTCGACACCGCACCCTTCTACGGTTTCGGACTGTCGGAGCGCCGCTTCGGCGACTTCCTGCGTTACAAGCCGCGCGATTCCTATGTGCTGTCGACCAAGGTCGGCCGGCTGTTTCGCCCGGTGCCGGACGATCAGGTTCCCGATCACTCCTATGTCGATCCGCTGCCCTTCGCGCTCGACTACGACTATTCCTATGACGGCATTATGCGGTCGGTCGAGTTCAGCTATGCGCGGCTTGGCCTAAACAGGATAGACATCCTGTTTGTCCACGACATCGGCGCCTACACCCATGGTATCGAGAAGACCAAGCTGCATTTTCGCGACCTGATGGATGGCGGCCTCAAGGCACTCGAAGAGCTGAAACGGACTGGCGTCATTTCTGCCTATGGGCTTGGCGTCAACGAGGTGCAGATCTGCCTGGACGTGATGCGCCGGGCGCCGCTCGACTGCATCCTGCTTGCCAGCCGCTATTCCCTGCTCGACCGCAGTGCCGAAGCGGAGTTGCTGCCGCTATGCCGGGCACAGCAGACCTCCTTGGTCATTGGCGGCGTGTTCAACTCCGGCATCCTGGCGACCGGCCCGGTGCAAGGCGCACATTTCGACTACCGCCCCGCCAGCCATGACGTGCTCGACCGCGTCGGCGCAATGGAAAGGATCGCCGCCGAGGGTGGCTATCCGCTCGCCGCCGCAGCGTTCCAATTCCCCTTGCATGAAGCTGCCGTCGCCACCGTACTGACCGGCACCGCCAAGCTGGCAAATCTGACGCGCAACCTCGAGCTGCTCGACATCGACGTACCGGAAACGGAATACGCCAAATATCGTCCCTACACGCTGGTGCAGGAGCTGGTGTGAAACTTCATGTTCCTTCGGCACATGGAGGAATGGATATTCCATATTGACGAATTGGTGGAATTAATATTCCATACGTTCCCAGAACGGAACGGAAGCGTGACGGCGCCAATGGGAGAACAGGGCGGGGGATCTGCCTCTGCCAGACCTCGCAACGACTGGTCAAACACCGCTTGCATCGATCTGTTCGATGCACTATCAAAACAGGGCAACTGTTTTTTATTGATAAAGTTCTGTTTGGGACCGCGCCTATCCGAACGGAGCTTCCGTATCGTTCACCGGGCGACTTAGGGAGGAAACCTCATGAAATTCGTGACCAGCATTCTCAACCGCCGCGCCGTCATGGCGCTGGCAGCAGCTTCAATGCTCGCCGGCGTCATGCATCCGGCGCCGGTTTCGGCGGCGGACGTCACCATTCCGATCATCGTCAAGGACACCACGTCCTTCTACTGGCAGATCGTTCTGGCCGGCGCCCGCAAGGCCGGCAAGGATCTCGGCGTCAACGTGCCGGAACTCGGCGCCCAGGCTGAAACCGACGTCAACGGCCAGGTCTCGATCCTCGAGAACGCCGTTGCCAGCAACCCGGCGGCCATCGTCATTGCGCCGACCGAGTTCAAGGCGCTCGGCAAGCCGATCGATGAAGCCGCTGCCAAGGTCAAGGTCATCGGCATCGACTCCGGTGCCGACTCCAAGGCCTTCACCTCGTTCCTGACCACCGACAACGTCCAGGGCGGCCGCGTCGCTGCCGACGGCCTCGCAGCTGCCATCGGCGCCGCCAACGGCGGCAAGATCGAGGGCGACGTTGCCCTGATCACCAACGCACCTGGCGCCGGCTCGCTCGAACAGCGCAAGCAGGGCTTCACCGAACAGCTGGCCGCCAAATATCCGGGCCTCAAGCTGGTTGCCGACAAATATGCCGACGGCCAGGCCACCACCGGCCTCAACATCGCCACCGACCTGATCACCGCCAACCCGAACCTCAAGGGCATCTTCGCTTCCAACCTGATCATGGCGCAGGGCGTCGGCCAGGCCGTCGCGGAAAACAACCTTGGCGGCAAGCTGGCGCTGGTCGGTTTCGACAGCGACGAGAAGCTGATCAAGTTCCTCAACGACGGCGTCATTTCCGCCCTCGTCGTCCAGGATCCGTACCGGATGGGCTATGACGGCATCAAGACCGCGCTCGCCGCCTCCAAGGGCGAGAAGGTCGAAGCCAATGTCGACACCGGCGCCAATCTGGTGACCAAGGACAACATGAAAGATCCCAAGATCGACGCGCTGCTCAATCCGAAGCTCTGAGCCGTCGCATCCGCAATCGTCTCCGGGGCACCTCGCCCCGGAGACACAAACTGCCGCACGAACGGCTTGGCAATCCGCACGCCTGAGCCAGGCTGTTTTCGAGGCATATCCCTGCCTCGCCGCGTGCCAATCGTGAGGCCAGCCTGGGAAGCCAATCCGGGAGGCCAATCTGGGAGGATTGTCATGATTTCGACGGCGCAGGAACTGCATCCCGCACCCGTTCTGGAACAGGGGCGGACTATCCTCGAATTGCGTGGCCTGGAGAAGCGCTATCCCGGCACCCACGCGCTGAAACCGGTCGATCTCGCCTTCAAGTCCGGTGAGATCCACGCCATCGTCGGCGAAAACGGCGCCGGCAAATCCACGCTCATCAAGCTTCTGACCGGCGTCATGCCGCGCACCTCCGGAGAGATTGTCTGGGAGGGCCAGGCGGCCGCCCTGGCGACGCCGCACGAGGCGATGGCGCTCGGCATCAATGCCGTGCACCAGGAAGTCGTGCTGTGCCGTCACCTGACGGTCGCCGCCAACATGTTCCTCGGCGAGGAGAATTCGCGCTTCGGCATCCTGCAGCAGCGCGCCATGGTCAGGCAGGCGCAGACGATCATCGACGACCTAGGCTTCGACCTGCCGGCGCATGTCACGCTCGGCGACCTGACCATCGGCCAGCAGCAGCTGATAGCCGCCGCCCGCGCCACCGTGCGCGGCACCAAATTCCTGATCTTCGACGAGCCGACCGCCTACCTCACCCGCAAGGAGGCCGACCAGCTCTTCACGCTGATCCGCCGTCTGAAGGGCGAAGGCGTGACGATCATCTACATCAGCCACCGCATGGAGGAAGTGTTCGAACTCGCCGACCGGGTATCCGTGCTGCGCGACGGCACGCTGGTCGGCACCCGCAACATCGCAGAGACCAACGATGCCGAACTGGTCAAGATGATGATCAACCGCTCGATCGAGCAGGTCTATCACAAGGAGCATTTCACGCCGGGCGCCGCCATCATCGAGGCGAAAAACCTGTCCGGCAAGGGCTTCGAAAATGTCTCGATGACGGTCCGCGCCGGCGAGATCGTCGGACTCTATGGGCTGATCGGCGCCGGACGCAGCGAGTTCGTCACCACGCTCTACGGCCGCCACCGCAAATCCGCCGGCCAGATCCTCTGGGAAGGCAAGGAGGTACAGGTCAATTCCGAACATGACGCGATCAAGCTCGGCATGGCGCTGGCGCCGGAGAGCCGCCGCGACCAGGGCCTCTGCCTCAACCTGCCGGTCGGCTTCAACCTCAACCTGCCGATCTACAAGCGCATCTCGAACAATCTGCTGATTTCGAGCACGCAGGAGAAGACGCAGGCCGATCGCCAGATCGCCGATCTGCGCATCAAGACACCGACACGTGGCGCGCTGGCATCCAGCCTGTCGGGCGGCAACCAGCAGAAGATCGTCATCGGCAAATGGCTGGCGCACGGCGCCAAGCTGTTCATCTTCGACGAACCGACCGTCGGCGTCGATGTCGGCACCAAGGCCGAGATCTACCGCCTGTTCGGCGCGCTTTTGTCAAAGGGCGCCGGCATCATCCTGATCTCGTCCTATCTGCCGGAAGTCTATGAACTCGCCGATACGCTGCATGTGTTCCGGCGCGGCAAACTGGTGGCGACGCACGGTTTTCACGCCGCCAGCCACGAGGATATTCTCACTCAGGCGCTCGCCGAGAAACAAGAAAAGTTGGGAGGACAGATATGAGCACCGAGGCGATCGCCGTCGAAAAACCGAAGCGCAACTATAATGTCCTGTTCGGGCTGACGCTATTGGCGCTGCTGGTTCTGCTCTGGATCCTCCTCTCCGTGACGACGACGAGCTTCGCCTCGGCCAACAACATAGCCAATCTCCTGCGCCAGGGCTCGATGATCGCCATCATGGCGGTCGGCCAGACCTTCGTCATCATCACCGGCGGCATCGATCTGTCGGTCGGCGCCGTGGTCGGCTTCGCCACCGTGGTCGTGGCCATGATGATCAATGCCGGCTTCCCCATCTGGCTCGCCATTCTGGTGACGCTGCTGGTCGGTGTCGCCATCGGCATGTTCCACGGCTTCGGTATCGTCAAGATGGGCCTGCCGCCCTTCATCATCACGCTGGCGACGTTGACCTCGCTGCGCGGCATCGGCCTTTTGATGACCAACGGCAATTCGATCAACATCAACAGCGACACCTTCACCGCCTTCTCGCGCAATTCCTTCATCGGCATCCCCAACCTGTTCTGGATGGTGATCCTGGTCGGCATTCCGGCCTATATCTTCCTGCACCACAGCCGCTGGGGCAGATACCTGTTTTCGGTCGGCTCCAACGCCGAGGCCTCGCGCCTGTCCGGCGTCAATGTCCAGCGCACCATCTACATGGCCTACACGCTGTCGGGCCTGTGCGCCGCCTTTGTCGGCGTGCTGCTGGCCGCCCGCATCGGCATCGGCAACCCGACGCAGGCCGAGGGCTGGGAACTGCAGGCGATCGCGTCGTCGGTCATCGGCGGCACCTCGCTGTTCGGCGCCGTCGGCTCGGTGCATGGGCCGCTGCTCGGCGCCTTCATCCTGGCCACCATCAACAACGGCGCCAACCTGCTCAACGTCAATTCGTTCTGGCAGCGCATCATCACCGGCGCGCTGATCATCATCATCGTCTACTTCGACGGCCTGCGCCGCCGCGGCAAGTAGCGACCCCGCAATCAACCGCCGGTCCGCCACACCAACGGGCCGGCGATTTCATGACTGGATTAGCGCATGAAAGCCGTCCTCTGCCGTTCGCCCGGCGATCTTGTCCTTGAAGACCGGCCCGCACCCGAGGCACCGCCTCCCGGCTGGGCGCTGGTGGCGGTCAGCCATGTCGGCATCTGCGGCACCGACTACCACATTTTCGAGGGCAAGCACCCGTTCCTCGCCTATCCCCGCATCATGGGTCATGAGGTCTCGGGTACCGTGATGGAGACCGGCGAAGGCGTCGAACTGGCCATTGGTGAGCCCGTCGTCGTCAACCCCTATCTTTCCTGCGGCAAGTGCATCGCCTGCCGGCACGGCAAGCCCAATTGCTGTGTCAGGATCGAGGTGCTTGGCGTGCATCGCGACGGCGCCATGTGCGAACGCATCCTGGTGCCGGCGCAAAATCTCTATCCGGCCAACGGCCTTTCGCTGGCCGACGCCGCTGCCGTCGAGTTCCTGGCCATCGGCGCGCATGCCGTGCGGCGCGCCCGCGCCGACCCCGGCGCCCACACGCTGGTCATCGGCGCCGGCCCGATCGGGCTCGGCACCGCCATCTTCGCCCGCATCGCCGGGCTCGACGTGACGCTGCTCGACATGAGCAGTGAAAGGCTCGCCTTCGCTGGAAACGAGCTTGGTTTCCAGACCCTAGACGGCTCGCGCGGCGCGGTGCCCGATCTGATCAGGGAAGCGACATCAGGCGAAGGCTTCGATGTGGTCTTCGACGCCACCGGCAACACCCAGTCGGTGCAGTCGGCCTTCGCCCATGTCGCGCATGGCGGAACGCTGGTGCTGGTCTCCGTCGTCAAGGACGACATCAGCTTTTCCGATCCGGAATTCCACAAGCGCGAGATGACGCTGATCGGCAGCCGCAACGCGCTGCGCGCCGACTTCGACCATGTCGCCGCCTCGATCCGCAACGGGGCCGTACCACTGGCCAAGCTCGTCACACACCGCACCACACTCGCCGCCACGCCGCGCGATCTGGCTCGTTGGGCGCATGAGAAATCCGGCCTGATCAAGGCTGTGATCGAGGTGGGGTTATAACATGGCAGGCGGCGAAGCCGGTCCTCAAATGCGCCGCCGCTGGCAAGTGAATGCGGCCGAGCTGGGCCGGGCACTCCCTACAGCGCCGACAGCTTCAGCTCCACCCGTTCGGCCGGAAAGCGCGACTCGGAAAACTGGATCGGCTGGCCGTCCGGCGTGACGTTGACGGCAACCGTGACCAGCACGATGGCGCCCGGCTGCAGGTCGAGGTCGGCAAGGTCCGCCGCATCGGCATGGCGCGCCGACAGCACGGTCGATTGCCTGAGATAGTCGTCTATGCCGAACCGCGCCAGCGATGCGGTGATCGAGCCTGTTTCCCCCATCGCGGCATCGATGCCGGCAAAGCGCCGGGCCTCGAACCAGCCGGCAGCGCGCGACACCGGCCGTCCGTCGGCTTCGCCGCGCGTTTCCAACCGGATCACATCGGCTCCCTTGGGAAGACCCAGTCCCTCGGCGACGCGCTGGCTGGCCGGCTCGACCGACGAGGCGAGCAGGACGATGTGCCGTTCCGTCGTTTGCCCTTGCAGCCCTGTCGAAAAACGTGTGCGCGCCCCGATCGGATAGGACAGCCGCTTGCGCGACAGTACGAAGGTGCCGCGCCCCTGCTCGGCCCGCAGCACGCCTTCCCTTACAAGGGCTGATATGGCGTTGCGCACCGTGTGACGGTTGACGCCATAGCGTTCTGCCAGCGCCACCTCCGGCGGCAGCGCTGCATTCTCCGTGAAATCGCCGATGGCGATCGCATGTAGGATCTTGTCGGCGATCTGCCGCCACAGCGAAACGCCACTGCGCCGCTCGATGCTGTCCGCTAACAGCCGCCCGACCATCATTGCCCCAACCTTCCAGCGCCCAGTCTTCTATCGCTGTCATCCACCCGTCATGGACACGCGTTAGATAATAGATATAATTTGTATAGTTGTCTACATCAATAGACAAATTAACAAAGAGGAATGCTGCTGATGCGAGGACAGGAAGCCCGCGACCAGGCCGAGCGCAAAGCCGCCATGGCAACCCTTACGCAATCCAGCGGCGATGACATCGTACGGCTCTGGAATGAGGCCGGACTGCCTTCGGACGCCGAGCTGTTGCGCGGCCCCGAAACCGGCCTTGTCACCCTGCGCGGCCGCATCGGCGGCGGCGGCGCCCCTTTCAATGTCGGCGAGGCGACCGTCACCCGCGCCACGGTCAGGCTACCCACCGGACAGGTCGGCCATTGCTATGCGCTTGGCCGCGACAAGCAGAAGGCGAAGCTGGCGGCTATCGCCGACGCCCTATGGCAGGACCCTGCCCGCCGCAATGAGGTCGAGACCGGACTGATAGCGCCTCTGCGGTCGGCTCTGACCTTGGCGCACGAAAAACGCCGCGCCGAGACGGCGGCAACGAAGGTCGATTTCTTCACCATGGTTCGCGGAGAAGACTGATGGACATTGCAGCGCAATCGATCGAGGGCGGGTTCGCCGATCCGGTCTTCAACGCCCAGACCGTGTTCCGCGCCGTGATGGACGCAATGGCTCGGCCGGGCAGCGTGCAACCGCTGCCGGCCTTCGCCCGCCCGCCGGTGCCGCTCTCGGCTACCGCCGTCGCCATCGCACTC
>NZ_RZPI01000219.1:0-7927 GCF_003998715.1 Mesorhizobium sp. M7A.F.Ca.CA.002.15.2.1 | reverse complement strand
CTGCGGCGATGGCATGCGAATACTCCCATTGGCGCCGCAGCAGCTCCCAGTTTTCAGGGAGGACAGTCCAGTTCCGGGTCGCCTGATTGATTGGATAGGTCAGCGTCCAGAAGGCAAACTGCGTGGCGCCGATGCTTAGAAAGGCGACAACAACCAAGCCGAAAGATGCGCTCGCTCGATAGAGCAGGATCGCCAGGGCGGCCGTGGAGAGCAATGCTCCCAGCACCACGATGCCGAACAGGCTCCATCCATCATAGGCGCGCTGCGCAGCCAGATAGTTTGGCCCGTCGAGCTTCATCTTGTTGAACATAGCGAAGAAATGCGCGGCGGCCGGAGCGAAAGCCAGGGCAACGAAAATGAAGCTGACCACTCTCAGACTATAGATTGCCATGTCGGTCTCCTCTCCGGAGACAGCTAGGGCAATCGCCAAGGTTGAAAAGGTCGCTTTAACGGCGGCTTCCGCCCGCGATCGTATGATCTCAAGCGGGGTCGTTTTTTAGCACTCACGCATCTATCTCGGAACATTTTTTTTGGGTGCTGGTTCTACCCAGTGAAGGGACGAACCTTACCCAGGGAGATTTCCCATGAAACGTGTTCTCATTACCAGCATGCTGGCCATCGGGCTCGGCTGTGGAACGGCGGCGGCTCAGACACAACAGACCGAAAGCCAATCTGGCGCAGACGCCAACTGCGCTTCCGGGCAGGCTGACTGCCAGAACGGCTCCAAGATGGGCGAGCAGGCCCAGGGCAAAGCCAAGCTGAAGACCGACGAGCAGGCTCAGGGCAAGGCCGGCACCACCACCGACCAGCAGGCCCAGGGCAAGGCCAAGCTGAAGACCGATGAGCAGGCTCAGGGCAAGGCCAGCACCACCACCGACCAGCAGGCCCAGGGCAAAGCCAAGCTGAAGACTGACGAGCAGGCTCAGGGCAAGGCCGGCACCACCACCGACCAGCAGGCCCAGGGCAAGACCAAGATGCAGACCGACGAGCAGGCTCAGGGCAAGACCGGCACCACCACCGACCAGCAGGCCCAGGGCAAGGCCTCGACACAGGATACGACGTCGACCGGTTCCATCAACAACGTGACGGTGGAGCAGAAAACCCAAGTCACTCAGATTATCCGGGAGACGAAGGTCGAGCCTGTGTCCAATGTCAATTTTGACATCAGCGTCGGCGTCGAAGTTCCGCGGCACAAGGTCAGGCTGCATCGGCTGCCGGCTCGTATCGTCAAGATCGTTCCCGCTTACGAAAGCTACGAGTATTTCGTGCTTGCGGACGGTCGGATCGTCATCGTTGATCCGGATACGTTCAAGATCGTGCTGATTTTGACCTGATATGTCCGACGAGTGGTCCGCCCTCCAGAGGGCGGACCGTCATTGCCGGACTGCTATGGATTCAAAGCAACTCCGAAGAGAACCGCAAGCGGCAGGTGATACAATCTGCCACCGCATGGCGGACTCGGCTAGAGACGCCCGAGCACGACCAGGATTATGACTATAAGCAGCAGAAGACCGAGGCCGCCGCCCCCGTAATAGCCGGTGCCGTAGAATGGCCCGCCGCCAAGTCCACTAAAGCCGCCAAGCAATGCGATAATCAGAATGATGATAAGAATTGTGCCGAGACCCATGACTTGCTCTCCTGTTTGCGGCTTCGCGCCGTGTAGACGGAGCGGCGGTCGCCGGCTGATGAGAATATGAACTCGCTACAAGCCTTCCTGTTCCCGATTGAGACCTCATCGACGCTGCAATGTCTGGCCGCTCAAAGTTGTTTAGGCGAACAAAGGTCATCCCGAGACGCCCGAATAGCCCTGGTCTTTCAGCAATCCAGCGAGATGGGCGGCGTTTGAGGCTGCCATTTCGATCGCACCCGAGACTTTTTCCGGAGTTGCCGGCAGGTCGACATAGTTGACGTCCTCCATCGCCTCGCCAACCCAGTAGACCCCGCCATTGGCCGGGATGGTGAAGCCGACATCGTTCAATGCCTGAAAGCATTCCGCGTGGCAGTGATGCGCACCGTCCTCATTACCGACGATGGCCACCAGGGCCACCTTTCCTGCTGCCGGCATTCGCCCTCTGTCATCCGTCTCCTCGAGAAAGGCATCCATCCGCTCCAGGACGCGCTTGGCCACACTCGAGGGCTGGCCAAGCCAGATCGGAAGCCCGAGCACGAAGATGTCGGCCGCCAGTATCTTCTTTCTGAGTTTCGGCCAATCGTCGCCCTCGCCCATGTCGGAGAGCACGCCGGGCTTGATATCGTGGCTGAGCGCACGCACGATCTCGCCCTTCACATCGTATTGCATCAACGCCGCCAGGACATCGGCGAGCAACCGATCGGTGGAGGATTTTTCCCTGTCGTTCGAAGCTTTGAGCGAGCAATTGAGTGCGAAGGCCGTAAGCGGCATGTGAATCTCCCTGCATTGTCCTAATTGCAAACCGCCGCGACGACTTCGCGACTGCCCATTCGCCCGTTGCGGGATCGCCCGGCATTCTAACGCCAGGGTTAAATGCTTGTTCCGCAGGCGGACCAACAGGGCCGGTGGATGGCCCCCTCCTCCCACTTGGTGACGGTCGAGCCGGCTCAGAAAGCGGGCTGGTCCTTGAGCACAGACGTTGGAGAACGGACAGCGGCGAGCGACGCAGATTGAACTGGTGGGGCAACCTATTCGTTCGCTCTTCGTTTTCTTCTGAGTTCCCGAAAATGGATAGACGATGCTCGTCCAGACCCTCGAAGCAGGCGATATGCAGCTGGCGGTATCCACGGCCGGCGATCCGCGCCGACCGGCCTTGATCCTTCTGCACGGCTGGCCCCATTCCCGGAAAATCTATGATGGTGTGCTCGATGAACTCGGCACGCGATACTTTACGCTGGCTTTCGATCTTCCGGAGATCGGTGAATCGCGTGGCACTCCGCCGTCGGCGGAAAAGAAGGTTCTTGCCGATATTGTGATTTCAGCCGCCGAGGCGCTTGGGGCCAAATCCATCGTCGTTGCAGGCTTCGATGTGGGCGGCATGATTGCCTTCGCTGCTGCTCGCCATCATGGCGGTCGCATCGTCGGCGCGGTGCCGATGAATACGGTTATCCCCGGCCTTCATCCATGGACGAAGGTAGTCGCAAACCCGGGCATCTGGCACTTTGCGTTTCATGCGGTGCCTGAGTTACCGGAGTTGCTGGTGACGGGCCATCAACGCGCCTACTTCGATTTTTTCTTCGATCTGCTCGCCGGCCGTCCCGAAGCATTGACCAATGAAATGCGGGAGACGTTGACGCAGGCCTATGCGAGGCCGGAGGCACTTAAGGCCGGCTTTGATTGGTATCGCGCGTTCAAGCAGGATGCCGAGGCCAATGCCCCGGCGCGCATCGAAGTTCCGATCCTTTATATCCGCGGCGACGCGGATTTTGGATCGATTGACGATTACCTCGAAGGTCTGAGGATGTCTGGCGCAAAGAACCTGCAAGGTCACATGATCGCCAACTGCGGCGAATTCCTGCCGATCGAGGCACCGGCAGAATTCGTCAAGGCGCTGGTGGAATTCGCACCGAGATAGTGAAGCGATCAGCGTTATGCAGGTGCCTACTGGCTCGTGGAAGTTACGCGCCAGACCGTGTTCCCGACATCGTCGGCGATCAGCAGCGCGCCGGATTTGTCGACGGCAACGCCGACGGGCCGCCCGTGCGCCTTGTTGTCCTTGCCGAGGAAACCGGTGACGACGTCCTGCGGCTTGCCATCTGGATGACCGTCTTTAAACGGCACGAAAACGACCTTGTAGCCGTTGAAGCTCTTGCGGTTCCAGCTACCATGCTCGCCAACAAAGGCGCCGTTGCGATAGAGCTCCGGCAGGTTGGTTCCAGTGTAGAACGTCAAGCCCAGAGGTGCGACGTGGGAACTCAAGGCATAGTCGGGAGGGATCGCCTTGGCGACGAGGTCCGGCCGCTGCGGCATCACGCGCGGGTCGACATGCTGACCATAGTAGCTGTACGGCCAACCATAGAACGCGCCGTCCTTGACCGAGGTCATGTAGTCGGGAACCAGGTTAGGACCGAGCTCGTCGCGCTCGTTGATCACAGCCCACAGCGCGCCGCTCTGCGGCTCCCAACTCAGCCCGTTGGGATTGCGCAGGCCGCTCGCGAAAATACGATAGCGGCCAGTGGCCCTGTCGACTTCCCAGATGGCGGCCCGGTCCTTTTCCGCCTGGATGCCGTTCTCGGTGATGTTGCTGTTGGATCCGATGCCGACATACAGCCGAGACCCGTCGGGGCTGGCCACGAGAGACTTTGTCCAGTGGTGATCGATAGGTCCGCCGGGCAATGGCGTCAGCACGGCGCCCGGCGCGGTGATCTTGGTGTCGCCCGACGTGTAGGGATAACGCACGATGGCGTCGGTGTTGGCGACGTAGAGATCGTTGCCGACCAGGGCCACGCCAAAGGGCGAATTGAGATGATCGAGGAAGACCTCCTGGACATCGGGCAGACCATCGCCGTTCGTATCCCGCAGCAGGGTGATACGGTTGCTTCCTTCGGTGCCGCCGCCCGAGGTCGCCATCGACTCGATCCAGCCCATGATCAGGTCTTTCGGCCGCTTGATCGCGGCACCGGGCGGCGCCACGGATTCGACCACCAGAACGTCACCATTCGGCAATGTGTAAAGCGAGCGCGGATGCCTCAAGCCCTTGGCAAAGGCCTGGATTTGCAAACCCTTGGCGACGGTCGGCTTCTCGTCTTGTTTCCAACCGACGACCGACGCGACATGCATGGGCGGCACCAGATACTGAATAGGTTCAGGCAGCGTCGGGTTTGCTCCGACCTGATCGGTGGGATCCGGTTCGTTATCGCTGCATGCGGGCAGCGCCAAAATCGATCCGAACAGCAGACCGAGGCTCGCGATACGCCGGATATGTCTGGCGGAGACATTCATTCGACCACCTCCACTTGAGTGTGGCCGGAGCTCCATCCCAGCAGTCCCAGCAAGAGGATAACGATCACGGCGACGGCGGACAGGATGAGCCCCGTCGGCACGACCGAGGTCCAGGCATCACGGCTGTGCACCAGTGCGTTGAAGAGCGATATGACGAGCACGACGAGGCTGCCAAGGAGATATGGCCATGCAGGCCCGGCTTGACGGGCAAGTCGGCCGGTAGACAAATCGACAAGTGCTGCAAGGACCGCGAGCACGCCTACAACCAGGCCGGCAAGGAGCAGCCAGGCGGAAAAATCTGCCCACATCATTTCAGCGCTTCGCCAATAGGCAACGTCGGTCAGCAATGTGCCGACGAAACATGCGTTTGCGACCGCCATCGGCGTTTTATGGAACGGACGCCTGGCTGCCACCAACACGGATCGGGCACGGGCCATGGACATTCTCCACCTTTGAAGCTGTACCTGTCCTCCAAACCAACTTGTGGTTGGGAGGTTCCCGGAACCGTTTTGCGTTCAAGAACTCGTGATGGCGCTGGCAATGCGACAGAACGGCTCGGCGCGCGATGCTCATGCGGAGTTGGCGCGCAATGTCCTCAAGGTGATCGAGTAGCGGTGCAGGTCAACCGCCGGAATGCTGTGCTCCCATTCCATGCGCGATGGTCCGGTCATGAGATACGCCGACCTTGGTTCGACGACGATGGTCCGGCGGTCCCATTTGGTGCCATTCTTCCGCCGGAGCCGGAAGCTGCAAGGCGCCAGCAACGAAACACCCGCAACGTCTTCGAAATGAGGCTTGTCTCGATGCCAGCCGATGCAGGCGCCGGGCCGGTATTCGTTGATCAACACTTGCGCGAAGGCGTTGGCGGGCCGGCCTGCCAACGCTGCGATCTTGTCGCGCAGGGACAGCAGGAAGTCAGGGATCGGCGGCGCCTCGACGACCTGGCGTCTGTCGTAGTCGTAACGCAGGCCAAAACCGACGACGCGCCGGTTTGCCAGATGGCCATGGAAATCGAACGCCTCGAACGGCAGGCCTTCCAGATGCCGGGCGAGTTCCGTTTCTTCTTGCGCCGTGATCAACTCGGGCTGATAGAAGAAACCTTCCGGTAGGTCGTCGGCAGCACCAAAGAGATCGTGCTGAAGCCCGGATGAGCCGGAGTCGAGTGTTTTCGATTTGGGTGTCGCCATCCCAGCTAAGATGGTGAAGGCCAGCCCGCCTGGCAATATCGGAACCTGGCCAGCCAATCTGCACCCACCCTGCGGACGTCACCACAACGACGGACAGGGCCTGCCAATCCGGATTTTATCGAGGGACTGTATTCAACTCAGGATTTCGCGAGCATGCCTTGAACGCGACCGAGGGAGTTTGCGTGCATGTACGTACGGTTCTTACCAAACCGTGAGCTTTCGTTGCCAGTTGCTTGTCGGCAACTAGATTGGCAACGCGGCATCCCCAAAACATGCCGCAGTGGCCGGCGCGGGTTTAGGCAACGGTGTCTCACCGGCATCATCGCGCCGGCCACTCGAAATGTCCGCTGGCGGCTCTGTGGCGGAGAAGCCTCTGTTGGCCCGGCGCGCTCAAACGAGAGGCCGCTCCTGCCTCGCGGGATGCTTCGAGCCCAAATCTCCGATCAGCCGGCGGTACTGGGTTTCGGGTGGACCGTAAGAATCTCGCGCCAACGTCATGAGACCGTCTCGATCGCGGATCGTAATCTCTCCGCGGCGCGCTCGGATATAACCGTAACTTTCGATCATCTGGAGGCCGACGGTAACCCCCGGACGCCTCACACCAAGCATGATGGACAGAAATTCATGGGTTATCATAAGCCTGTCGCCGACAGTGCGGTCGCTGCACATCAAAAGCCATCTTGCCAGTCGAACTTCCAGGCTCTGCCGCGCGTTGATCGATGCCGTATAGCTTGTCTGAACATGGAAATATTGGACATAGCGCAACAGGAACGACCGCAATGTAGGGCTGTCCTCCAGGGCTTCGACGAAGGGGGCAGCCTCTATCCGGAGAGCCTCGCATGTCGACTGGACGTAACAATCAAAGTTGGCCTGGTCGTCCCCCATGACCAGGGCCGAACCGGTCATTCCTTCGAACCCGATGATTCCGACTTCGGCTTCGGTCGCAGGCGAAGTCCTCGCCACTACCGAGGCCAGCCCGCTTTCCAGAAAATAGACGGCTTCGATCTTCTGCCCCGCGGTCTCCAGCGGCGCGCGCAACTCAAGAAAAACACTCGCCAGATGCGGACGTAGCCGCGCGAAATCGTCCGCGCTCATCCGGCGAAGCAATTCGCTCTTGGCTTGCAGTGTCTGGTAATCCACGAGACTCTTTTCCCTTGGGCAAGAGCACTGGGATCTCTTAGCCGGCCGCGCCCGTCGAACGAGCGGACGGTAACGAACCATAGACTTCGTCTCGCGCAGCACTAGACGGGCGGGCGCGTTGGTATGAAACCGACAGTTACTGCTGAAGACTCGAAGGCCTTGTTGGCTGACTATCTTTCGCCAGCAAACGAGCCTCCCGCAGGATAGAGGCGCGATCGAACCCGAGGAGCGATATGATTTCGCGTATCTGTTGTTCAGTGGCGCCTGTATCCCGCGCCAGCGCGGTCATCGCGCCCAATGGCAGACCGGGGTGCTCGGGCTCCTTCGCCGTGCAACACCATGCCTCGTGATGGGCAAGAGCGATGGTCACTCCCAAGCGTCAGCGCCCCAACTGTGCTGCTGACGATTTCCTTTTGTACGCTTCCGTACGGAGCTTTGCGAGTCAATTCGGACGGAGGCTGAGTTGAGGCTTCTAGCGTCCTTGCGTCGTCCGTCCGTCGCCCCCGGAATTGTTCGGAACGATTGCTCGGCTGAGAGGTTCAAATATTCCACCCAACAGGAGTCTCGAAAGATGGATCACACCAACCACGTACGCCTCACAAGCACCGAACTGACACCAGACATTCTCGAAGACGCCACGATTTACGACGCAGACGACAACAAAGTCGGCAGCGTTTCGCATGTGCAC
>NZ_RZPI01000218.1:2500-7958 GCF_003998715.1 Mesorhizobium sp. M7A.F.Ca.CA.002.15.2.1 | reverse complement strand
TCTTGAATTTCGCTAAGGGCAGGCTTAAAAGCAAACTTCTTCGTCGCCAGCGGCGAGCCGCCCTCGTTCGTGAGGCGTATATAGTCGCCACCAACGACAACTGTCAACACACATCGATAATGTTTTTTCGATTTCTCGTAGAGATATCCACCGGGCCGAAATTCATGAGTTGGCTTGGCTGAATTGTGGGCGGCGTTCTAGCGCCTACCATCCCTGTGATGCGTCCCGAGATCGAGGCGCTGATGAGTGCCATCGCACCCGTCGCGCCTTGATGGCTGCGGAGCAATTCTCCACCGAAGCGCCGTTTAGAGCCGGTTCTCGAGCAATTCCGGCGTGATGTTCCGGCCAGCGTAGAAGATACCCAGGATCAGCACCCGCCCACCGTCGACGGCGAAGGCAATGCTGACGGCGCGGCGATAGCCAACAATCCGCAGCCCCGGCATGATCTCGACCCGCTCGGTGCCCCGCTGTGGAAAAGTCGACGGCCGAGACAATGGTCACGGATACCCGCAATGAAATTCCGGGCGATCGCCGGCGACGCACGTCCGGCTAGGTCATCGTAGAGTTGCTCCAGCTCCGACTCGGCCTTGGAGTGGAAGACAATCCGATACTCTATCCCCTACTTGGCTTTCGCCTGCTTGGAGCGATGACGCGCCTCCAGCCGGAGAAGACCGTGTCGGCAGGGATGCCCTTCGTCGGATCCTGCCGGAGTTCAGCCAGGCGCCCTGGTATCTCCTCGCGCAGCCATTTCTCCCGCTCCGCCTCGAAATCCTCGAGCATGCGCAGGCCCGCGCGGACAACCTCGCTGGCATTGTTGTAGCGGCCTGATTCGAGCTGCTTCCTGATGAAGCTCTCGTAGTGGTCATTCAAAGCGTAATTTGGCATTGGCAACCTCCTGCGGGGAGCGATCCCGAATCTGGCGCCGATTCGGCCACGCCTTACCTCGCGTGACTCATCCGCAGAGAATCGCCCTTCGCTTTGATTCGGCATGATCGAGGCATCGCTTCAACGCCCCCAGGCCGCTCGACCAACGGCACTTGCGGCTATTGCGGCGTGACACACCGGCCGCCGGCGCGATCGAGGATTCACATGCAGGTCGATATTCGCGGCCATCAGTCATTGTCATGGTCGAGGGTGGCCACAAAAGCCGGCTGAATAGAACACCACCCCGACCAAATTCATTTCGTATTTGATTGCAAATCATCACCGGCATCACCGATGCCTGGCACGAGGATCGGATGGCTTTGTCTTTTCCGCCTCCGATTCGGTTGATCCGGCCATGGCGGCGGCCTGGCGCTTCACTTGCCAGTCCCCCAAACGCAAACGGCCCGCGGGCTGCGGGCTGTTTTGTTGAGGCTTTGTTTGTTGTCGTACCTTGTCGGCTGAGTCCTCTTTGTGCGCCGAGGACTGCCGCTTGCCGGCACCATTGTCCCTTGAACGCGAACAGCCCGCCGGCTGATGCCAGGCGGGCTGTTGCTTAGTGAAGTTTGGTTTGCGGGACGGGATCTGGTTCTTTTGTCCCGCAGCTTCGGCTTCGCTTTCGGGGGCCTGAGCCTGGGCAGATCGATGGCCACCCCAGCCGCATATCAAAACGGCGCGCGGGCATTTGTGGCTGGCGGGCTGTTTTTGATGTTGGTTTTGGGGAGAGGATTTGCGTTTTCTGTCTGGCGGCTTGGCTTGGCTGGTTGCGGGCGCCTGATGACAGGCCGGCAGCACAGCACGGCACAAAACAAAAAGCCCGCACGATGGCGGGCTTTTTTGAATTTGGTTGCGGGGACAGGATTTGAACCTGTGACCTTCAGGTTATGAGCCTGACGAGCTACCGGGCTGCTCCACCCCGCGTCAATTTTTGTGTAAGCCGAGGCCTACAGATAGGTATATGGCTGACCAAATGAAAGGGCCGCTTACGCGGCCCGTGATCCCTTGGCGGGCCATTTCATAAAGAGAAGATTTTTCTCCATCCGATTTGGATGTGAGATCAACGTGCGTTTGGCAGACCTGGCAGCGACCTACTCTCCCGCGTCTTGAGACGAAGTACCATCAGCGCTGGAGCGTTTCACGGCCGAGTTCGGAATGGGATCGGGTGCAGCCGCTCCGCCATAACCACCAGGTCGGCAAAACGCACGTTGTTCGAGAAGCTTTTGAGCGAAGGCGCACAAAGAGACATCGGCAGCGGAGCTGTCGGGTGCCTCTCGGGGCTGTTCGCTGGTCTTTGTGTGCCTTTACGGTTCTTGGTCTGGCGCCTTTCGAAGCGAAGCTTCGCAAGGTCGACCGACCGTCGGCGCTGATGCGCCGCACCCACGTAGCGCCGCCCGCAGGGCGGAACAAGCGTGAGTGAGAACAGACCATCTGACTTTGTCAGATGGGCATAAGGAATGAGAACGATCAAGCCGATCGAACTATTAGTACCGGTAAGCTTCAAGCGTTGCCGCTCTTCCACACCCGGCCTATCAACGTGGTCGTCTTCCACGGTTCTCAGGGAATACTCGTTTTAAGGTGGGTTTCCCGCTTAGATGCCTTCAGCGGTTATCCCGTCCGGATATAGCTACCCTGCTATGCGGCTGGCGCCACAACAGGTCCACCAGAGATCCGTCCATCCCGGTCCTCTCGTACTAGGGACAGATCCTTTCAATATTCCTACACCCACGGCAGATAGGGACCGAACTGTCTCACGACGTTCTGAACCCAACTCACGTACCGCTTTAAATGGCGAACAGCCATACCCTTGGGACCTGCTCCAGCCCCAGGATGCGATGAGTCGACATCGAGGTGCCAAACAACCCCGTCGATATGGACTCTTGGGGGTCATCAGCCTGTTATCCCCGGCGTACCTTTTATCCGTTGAGCGATGGCCCTTCCACGCGGGACCACCGGATCACTATGACCGACTTTCGTCTCTGCTCGACTTGTCAGTCTCGCAGTCAGGCAGGCTTATGCCATTGCACTCAGCGAACGATTTCCGACCGTTCTGAGCCCACCATCGCGCGCCTCCGTTACTCTTTAGGAGGCGACCGCCCCAGTCAAACTACCCACCATACATTGTCCCGGACCCGGATAACGGGCCGCGGTTAGACATCCATAGTAATAAGGGTGGTATTTCAAGGGTGGCTCCACCTGAGCTGGCGCCCAGGCTTCAAAGCCTACCACCTATCCTACACATGCCACTACGAATGCCAATGTAAAGCTATAGTAAAGGTGCACGGGGTCTTTCCGTCTAACCGCAGGAACCCCGCATCTTCACGGGGAATTCAATTTCACTGAGTCTATGCTGGAGACAGCGGGGAAGTCGTTACGCCATTCGTGCAGGTCGGAACTTACCCGACAAGGAATTTCGCTACCTTAGGACCGTTATAGTTACGGCCGCCGTTTACTGGGGCTTCGATTCAGAGCTTGCACCCCTCCTCTTAACCTTCCAGCACCGGGCAGGCGTCAGACCCTATACGTCGTCTTGCGACTTCGCAGAGCCCTGTGTTTTTGATAAACAGTCGCTACCCCCTGGTCTGTGCCACCCTCCTCTACTTGCGTAGAAAAGGGTCACGCTTCTTCCGAAGTTACGCGTGCAATTTGCCGAGTTCCTTCAGCATAGTTCTCTCAAGCGCCTTGGTATACTCTACCAGACCACCAGTGTCGGTTTCGGGTACGGTTTATAAGGAGGAGCTATTTCCTGGAACCACGCAGCAGCCCGTTCAATCCGATAAGATTGGACTACCTCAATGATCCGTCACTACCTCCAAGCCCACGAATATTAACGTGGTTCCCATCGACTACGCGTTTCCGCCTCGTCTTAGGGGCCGGCTAACCCTGCTCAGATTAGCTTTAAGCAGGAACCCTTGGTCTTTCGGCGGGGGAGTCTCTCACTCCCCTTACGTTACTCATGTCAGCATTCGCACTTCTGATACCTCCACCACCCCTCACGGGTATGGCTTCATCAGCTTACAGAACGCTCCGCTACCGCTTGGCCCTTGCGGACCAAACCCTAAGCTTCGGTGTATGGCTTTAGCCCCGTTACATTTTCGGCGCAAAGACCCTTATTTAGACCAGTGAGCTGTTACGCTTTCTTTAAATGATGGCTGCTTCTAAGCCAACATCCTGGTTGTTTTGGGATCCTCACATCCTTTCCCACTTAGCCATAACTTGGGGACCTTAGCTGTAGGTCAGGGTTGTTTCCCTTTTCACGACGGACGTTAGCACCCGCCGTGTGTCTGCCGACTAGTACTCCCAGGTATTCGGAGTTTGGTTAGGTTTGGTAATCCGGTGAGGACCCCTAGCCCATCCAGTGCTCTACCCCCTGGGGTATTCGGTCGACGCTCTACCTAAATAGATTTCGCGGAGAACCAGCTATTTCCGAGTTTGATTGGCCTTTCACCCCTAGCCACAAGTCATCCCGAACTATTGCAACAGTTATGGGTTCGGTCCTCCAGTAAGTGTTACCTTACCTTCAACCTGCTCATGGCTAGATCACTCGGTTTCGGGTCTAATGCGACGAACTGAACGCCCTGTTCAGACTCGCTTTCGCTGCGCCTACACCTAGCGGTTTAAGCTTGCTCGTCACACTAAGTCGCTGACCCATTATACAAAAGGTACGTGGTCACCCAGGACGAACCTTGGGCTTCCACTGTTTGTAGGCAATCGGTTTCAGGTACTCTTTCACTCCCCTTGTCGGGGTGCTTTTCACCTTTCCCTCACGGTACTAGTTCGCTATCGGTCATGCACGAGTACTTAGGCTTGGAGGGTGGTCCCCCCAATTTCAGACAGGATTTCACGTGTCCCGCCTTACTCGAGGACGATTGATTGCATTACGCGTACGGGGCTGTCACCCACTATGGCCCTACTTTCCAGAAGGTTCCGCTTGTCTCTCAATCGCCACTGGCCTGGTCCGGGTTCGCTCGCCACTACTTCCGGAGTCTCGGTTGATGTCCTTTCCTACGGGTACTTAGATGTTTCAGTTCCCCGCGTTCGCCACTTTACCCCTATGTATTCAGGGTAAGTTACCTATTATCGATACTTGGAAACCACAGCAGCAATCCGGCCTTGCGACCTTCTGGCTGCTCTGATTTTCCAAGTACCTTAGGTGGGTTTCCCCATTCGGAAATCTACGGATCAAAGGGTATTCGCACCTCCCCGTAGCTTATCGCAGCGTATCACGTCCTTCATCGCCTGTGCATGCCAAGGCATCCACCAATTGCCCTTAAGACACTTGATCGTTCTCATTGCCAATGCCCACCCGCGCAATCCCGAAGGGATTGTCGCTTCAGCCTTCCCCTTACGGAGTTGGCATCCACGCAATTCCAAAGGAATTGTCGCCTGAAGCAGATCCTGTGCGGGATCAAACTTCGATGTCATTGGCACAAAAAGACCAGCTTCTCGAGATCGGTTCGAGGGTGCGGTTAGGCAAGCCCATCATATGCGGGAGATTGAGCGTCTCCCGCGACAAATCACGGCATTACTGCCATGAAGT